>CAZJAO010000013.1:0-6442 GCA_964544395.1 Candidatus Woesearchaeota archaeon | reverse complement strand
ATAAAGCAATGTTCCAAAGCTCGTTAATGGAAAAGATGGAAATTGGAAAAGTAAAAGCAACAAGGCTTCTTGATAAACTTGAAGCAAAGCAGATTATTGAAAGGAAAAGAAGAGGAATGAACAATATTGTGGTTTTGAAAGACTGATACATAACCTATATAAACCCTCAAATTGATTGAATTATAGTATTAATGTTAGATTAATGGTTAAGTCTTGAGCTTGTCTCAAAAGACTTGCTTCAAGAAATACTTCTTGATATATTGTGCATTATTATTGAACTTAAAATGGAAAATTTCGCAAAATTAGGAATTAGTGAAGACGTTTTGTCTGTCCTGAAACTCCATGGTTTTACAGAACCAACAGAGATTCAGATAAAGGCAATTCCCCTAGCACTTGCCGGAAGAGATATTATTGGAAGTTCAGCTACAGGCAGTGGAAAGACTTTGGCATTTGCTTCTCCTATTATTGAAAATCTTGTTCCAAATGGAAACGTTCAGGCATTGATTCTAACTCCAACAAGAGAACTTGCAGAACAGGTTGCAGAATCTATAAGGCATTTTGCAAAAAACAAGAAATTGAATGTATTTGCAATTTACGGCGGAGTTGATATACAAAGACAAATAAGAAATATTTACAAAACAGATATTCTCGTTGGAACTCCCGGAAGAATAAAAGACCATCTTCAAAGAGGAACATTAAAATTAAATGAGATTAAATTCCTTGTCCTGGATGAAGTTGATAGAATGTTGGACATGGGATTCCATCGTGATGTTGAATTTATTGTAGGAAAATGTCCGATAAAAAGACAAACTATGCTTTTCTCAGCTACAATCTCTGCGGATTTGGATTATCTTGCTAAGAAATATACACAAAATCCTGAAGAAGTCTCAGCAAAATCATTTATTGAAGATACTCAACTAAAGCAGATATTCTACGATGTTCCTTCGGACCAGAAATTCTCTCTTTTAGTTCATTTGCTAAAACAAGAAACATCTGATTTAGCAATGGTTTTCTGTTCTACAAGAAGAAATGCGGATATTATTGCAAATAGTTTGCAAGAAGTGGGTATTAGAGCAAAAGCAATTCATGGCGGATTGGCTCAAAATAAGAGATTAAGTGTCCTTAGAGATTTCCATGACAAGGAATTCAATATTCTAGTATGCACAGATGTTGCCGCACGTGGTTTAGACATAAAGAATGTTACTCATGTTTACAATTATGACTTGCCAAAAGAAAGCAAGGATTATATCCATAGAATCGGAAGAACAGCAAGAGCAGGAGAAAATGGAAAAGTAGTAAACATTCTCTCAAGCAGAGACTATGAAAATTTCAGGAATATTCAAAGAATCAATTCAAATGAAATCATTCGTGAAGAACTTCCGGTGTTTGAGCGTGTCAAAGTTAATTACAGCAACAGAGATGAATTTGATGAAGATTCAAGAACACGTGGAAGAAGAAGCAGAGATTTACACAACAATTCAAGAAGAGGAGGCTCTTTAAGAGGAACTTCAAGATATTCTAGCAGAAGCAATTCAGGCAGAAATGGAAGAAGCAGCGGAAGAAGTTCAAGTTTTGGTTCAAGAAATTTCAGAGGCAACAGAAATAATAGTAGAAGATATTAAATAATTTATTTAGTCTTCTTCATCAAATTAAACCATTCAGATGATTTCTTTTGGAATAATAATACAATTGCAGTTATCTCTAAGATTATTTCTATAATACTAAGAATTTCAGGAAAAGGATTTATTGTCAATGATGCTATCACTGAAAAAATAGAGAAAGGAATACCAATTGCAGAAATAACCAAGAATGTAATCCTTGCCCAATTTCTACCTTTTCTAATTTTGTATATTAAAAAAGCTAAGAACGCCAGACTGCAAATTGATACAAAAATTACAGTACCTATAAAAAATCCGGTAAAGGTGCTTCCATAATTTATACCGCCTTGAAGAAGAGATCTTTCTTCTATGGGAATATTTAGTATGACATTAATAACTGATAAAACAAAAGCCACATAAAGTAATTTTAATGCAGTAGAAACTTTCTTAGGTCTATCCATGTTAAAGGATTGCTTATTTATCTTTAAAAATTATTCTAAATAAGTTCAGCCTTGATTATCTTAACTTCTCGAGACTTAAACTCCATTAGTCTTAAAAATCCTTGAAAGTATTACCTTATATGACTATAAATTTTAAAAAATTAAGAAATTATTTCTTAGTCGGATTATTAATTATTTGCATTGGAGTGATAATATTAGAATCTAGTTTTAATTTCAATCAGGTAATTCTTACTAATTTGTTTTCCCATTATGAAGATTTTGCCCAGCCAGTATACGTTCTAATTATCTTAGTTAGCCTTTTTATCGGACTTATCCCTTCGGCAGTAGTGCTTGCAGGAGCTTTCATTTTTAGTCTTTCTACAATTATAATTATAACTTCAATAGGAATAATTTTAGGAATTCCTCTGATTTTTATTTTATCAAAAAAGATTGGACATAAAGCATTTGATGAATACATCAATTTAGACGAAAATAAAGAAAAAAAATTAAGAACAATTTTCAAAAATGATTCCACGGCATTGATAATCCTGTTTAATTTTGTATTTTTCCTTCCTTCTAATCTTGGATGCATTGTAGGAGGATTACGTGGGTTAAAAATGATTAAGTCAATAATAATAAGCATAATTGGAAATCTAGTCAATCAAATCGCATTTATTTTTATTATATTTGGAATTTTGAATAATAATTTGAATTATTTAATACCGGGCTTATCTGCAATAATATTGAATACTGGAATAGTACTAATAATATACAGAAAAAATATCAAGAATGTATTGATGATTACATTCAAAAGAAAGAAAAATATAACCCAATAATTTTAAATCACTTCAGCTTTGATTATCTTAACTTCTTCAAGAGGCTTGTCCTGTGAATTTGTTTCAACTTTAGCCATCTGGTCAACAACATCCATTCCTTCAACAACTCTCCCAAAAACGGGATGTTTTCCATCTAAAAAATTATTATAAACTAAATTTATGAAGAATTGGCTTCCACCGGTGTCCGGACCTGCATTTGCCATTGCAATTGTTCCTCTTTTATTCTCGTCAAGTTCTGTTTCAGTGAACTCATCCTTTATTTTATATCCTGGACCGCCCATGCCGGTTCCTGTTGGGTCTCCACCCTGTATCATGAAACCATCAATTATTCTATGAAAAATAACTCCGTTATAGAATCTAGCTCTGACTAATTTCTCAAAATTCCCGGCTGTAATAGGCATGTCTTTGTAAAGCTCAATGACTATCTCGCCTTTATTTGTTTCAAACTTAATTCTTGTATCCTGATTTTCTGCCATTTTTTTAAGCTAACAAAAAATAGAAATAAATTATTAAAATCTTCTTTTCGGAGCTTTTTTAGCGTAACATTCTTTGCAAAAAACTGGCTTGCCTGCTGTAGGTTTGAAAGGTACTTCGCACTCTTTCTTACATTCAGAACAAACGGCTTTATGCATTTCTCTTGGTCCGCTAAAGCTATCATTAAATCCCATTAGTTAGTTTTCCTCCAGTTTATCAAGATTAAATTGGATATATAAACATATGTAATGTTTGGATTTTTAAACTCCAAATATGTCTTATTCTCATGGCAAATACCTTTGGAAAAGCAAGCCCTGAACGAAATAAGAGCAATACAATTAATCAGCATAGGCAGTCAATACCAGCAATAATTAACAATCTCATCTATCAGGCAGATATTATTTTGGAGGTTCTTGACGCACGATTTATTGAAAGGACAAGGCATCCCGTAATAGAGAAAAAGATAAGATCTATGCATAAAAGAATAATCTATGTTCTTAACAAGGCAGATTTAGTCAACACTCATGAAATTGATGAAACATTGGAGTTAGCAAAATTAAATCCGCATGTCTTCTTTTCATCCAAAGAAAAAAGAGGCGTGGTGATTCTTAGAAATCTGATTAAAAAAGAAGCAAAGAAGGTAGACAAGGATGCTGTCAATGTTGGCATTTTAGGATATCCTAATACTGGAAAGAGTTCTTTGATTAATTCATTGATATTGAAAGCCTCTGCTCGAGTTTCCCCAATTGCCGGTTATACAAAAACAATACAAAAGATAAGGTTAGCCCGTGGAATTTATCTTATTGATGCGCCAGGAATACTTCATCCTGAAGAAAGAACTCCAATAAATAGGGAAACATCGGTAAAATTCTCGCAGATTGGCGCAATTGACTGGAATAAAATCCGTGACCCTGAAATGGTTGTTGACAGTTTAATGAAAGAATATCCTGAGGTTTTGCAAAGGCATTATGGTTTGAATACACAAAGTGATTCCGAAGTTCTGATTGAAGAATTGGGAAGAAAATTGAATTATCTTAGGAGAGGAAATCAAGTTGATGAAATCAGGACATCTAAGCAAGTCCTTAGAGATTGGCAGGAAGGAAAAATAAGAATTAAGGATTACAGCAATTCACAGAATTTATAAATATAATCTACGTGAAATAATAAAGAGTTGATTTGGATGAGGTACGAGATTGAAGAAGAAAAGAAAAAAGAGAAGTTCGGATTTATTGGAATGAATAAATTCGCTGCAAAAGCTCACGGAATTAAATGGCCAAAAAAACATGGCGAGCATTTAATCAGAGTTTACAAAGACGTTCCAAAAAGTGTGAGACTGCATACAATCCGTCATGAAGAATGCGAAGAATATTTCATGAAAAACTTCAATTATAATTATCAACAAGCACACAAAATGGCGCTCAAATTTGAAACATATGAAAAGCCATTTCCAAAGAAGAATGTTAGAATTGAATTGAAAAAAATCGGCTTGTTAAAAGACGAAAAACCATTGAAAAAAACAGGAGTTAAGAAAAGATGAATAATTATCAATATCCACGACGAAGAAGAGGGGGAATGTGGCTTATATTCATAATTCTTATTATCGGGGTTATCATTTATGCAAATAGCAAGGGAATCATAAATCTTAGTTCCATAAACCTTGGAAATTTTAGTTTATCCGGAAATCAAACTGGCGGGACAAATGCCTGTATCCAGAAAATTACTACATGTGAAACACTTCACGGTTATAATCTAACAATTTTAAGTGATGCACAAGTGCAAAACAACAATGATGCAAATAGCTTTTTGGTTATGTGGAAAGATGTCTCGCAATCAGGAAATATCTCAGATTATAATGTAGCTTCTTATCCGATTGCTATGGTAGCAACAAAAGTGCCAAGCAGCAATGTTCTTCATGTATTCATCTGCAAATCCGACGGTAATATTGAAGAAACAACGGCTTTAAGATTTTGCTGATTCTTCTCTGATTAATCTGGAGTTTGCATTCCTTATTTTCCTTCTTATTTTTATCATTTTCTGTCTTATTCTCTCGCCCGTAATTCCATGTGCTCTGCCAAGTTCTTCGTTAGTCATAAAACCTACGTAACCATTCAGCCCATATTTTTCATTGATTAAGTCCCTTTCCTCCCGAGTTAAACCAGTAGCTCTGTCTAAAAGTCTCTTGAGACTATCTCTTTCAGATATAAGTTCAATTTGTTTATTTGAATTTGTATCAACTGCACGAGCTTCACGATTTTCATCGCCACCCTCATAAGTGAAGTCAAGAGATATAGGCTCAGAATATTGAAGAAGTTCCTCTATTCCATCAAGGGAGATAGAAGTAATCCCAACCAATTCTTCCATCTTTGGTTTCCTGCCATATCTTTTTTCATAATCTTCAGAATCATTTTTTATCCTAATTGATTTTTCTATCTGATTAACTGGCAGCCTAATTGTTCTGCTATGATCTTGAATAGCTCTAAAAATTTCAGATCTTATGTAATGAACCGCATATGCCTTAAAATTTCTACCCCCTTTATTAGGATCATAATGATTATCAATACAGTCCATCAATCCTATTCTGCCTTCCTGAATCAAATCATCTTCATCCAAACCTCGTCCCCTAAGTTTTCTTGCAACAGTAGTTACTAAGCCTAAATGAGCAGTAATTAGTGAACTTCTCAAATCTTTACTGCCAGTCTGACGATATTCCCTCATCAATTCATCAAATTCATCTGGATTTCTTGTATCTTTTCCGTTGACAAATTGAGAAAAGTTTTCATATTTTGCCACAGGCTAGAAAAATTTGTTATTTTAAAAAGATTTATTCGCAGAAAGATATACTTTATTTCTTCTTTGGAATCCTTATTTCTTTCGAACCACCCATGTAAGGCTGAAGAATTTTTGGAATCTTTATGCTTCCGTCAGCTTCCTGATTATTCTCCATAACTGCAATTAAAGCTCTTGGCGAGGCAAGAACAGTGTTATTTAACGTATGTGCAAAATACCTCGTCCCCTTGCCTTCTATTTTGATATTAAGCCTCCTTGCCTGTGCATCTGTAAGATTTGAACAGCTTCCAACTTCAAAATATTTCTT
>CAZJAO010000012.1:0-14006 GCA_964544395.1 Candidatus Woesearchaeota archaeon | reverse complement strand
TGTGCCGCCATTGCCACTTGAACCTTGATTATTCTGTGGAGGAGAAACTGGAGGTGTTACGGGAGGGATTATGACTGGTGCTGCCGTGTTAATTCCATTAGCATCTAATGTAACTGCTGTTTGAGCCAATGCTCTTCCATTTAATGTTGCTCCAGTGTTTAAAACAATTGCAGTTTGATCAAGAATATTTCCATTGAACACTGATGTTGTTCCAAGTGTTGTTTGTCCTGCAACTTGCCAGAAGATGTTTGAAGCTTGTGCGCCACCAATCAGACTAATATGAACACCTTTAGCTACATCAAGATTTTGTGATATTTGGAATATCCAAACGGCATTAGAATCGCCCTGTGCATCTAGAACTAAATCTGATGATACTAAAACACTATTACTCCACTTGTAAACACCAGGAGCAAGAGTCATTCCGCCAATATTTCCGGCACCTAATTCAATAGTATCTACGGTATTAGTAGAAGGGGCACGTCCGGCGGCATCAGTGTATGCTGTTTGCATATCACTTATAGCGATAGTCATTGAAGTAGGAGTAGGTTCAGTATAATCTGCGGCATAAACATTTCCAGTAATTAATGAAGAAGTCGAGAAGACATTAGAAGAATCCATTATCAGTCCAAATCCTGTTATGAATGTTGCAGCAGCGGGACTAACACCAATATCTCCAACAATAGCTGTTGTTCCAGTGGTTGAGATTCCAGATTGTGCTAATATAACAAAATGGTCAGCTGTTCCTAAATTTACTGTAGCAGGGTTTGTATAAGCACTAACCGCACTTAGACTAAATAGGATAGCTGAAAGAATTATGAGAGATGCTAAGAAAGTTGTGAATATTTTTTTTGTACTCTTCTTGTTTATCATTTGTTTTTCCATTATATTGAATGTTTGGGGCCGTATATATAGTGGCGCGGTAGCCAAGCATAATTGTTGTATAAGGTAATACTTCTCTTCAACAATCAAACGGTAATAGGTATGATAGAATCAATCTGGGCTTCGGTTTCACCAGGAGAAGCTGAATAAGTATCTTTCCTATTTTCTGAAGTTCCTTCAGCAAATCTATAATGCCTTGTTATTTTTATCTTGGCTGTGTCTTCAATAACATCACCAGTCTTATCCGGCAATAATCTCATATTTCGGATATCTAATCCCTGAATTTCTATCTCGACTTTTCTAATACTTGAATGGTTTGGTGTTAAAACAATTGTTTTATGATCCGGCCCCCATTTCTTTTCAAATGTCCCAGAAGTGTAATTGAATTTGGATAAAGGGATATTTGGAAGTTCGGAATGATCTGCTTTCAAGTATATGAGATAATCTCCATAAGTCATTATTGGTATCGTTCCTTTTCCCTCTGCTTCACTGTCTTTTTCAAAATCTTCCGAATATTCTTTATGTATACAATATAAACTGTCTTCTTGATTTATGCAATTCTTTATTTCATCCAGCTTATCTTCTTTTGTTTGTTCCATTATATCACATTGAAAAGCTTAAGCAAAACATATACGCCAATTGCTGCAAGGACGAATAATATTAACTTCCCAATAAATCCTTTTTTATTCATTTTGTTTTTCATTTTATTTAATTAAAATCAGGCATTTTTTATTACACGAGCTATTATTGAAATTATAAGCAGAACTACAAAGATGATTGCAAGCCATTTAGCAATGGTATAAGATACTCCTGAAATTATTCCGAATCCGAATAATCCTGCAACTATAGCTCCTACTAAGAATAATATTGCCCAAATTGCCCAACCTGCTTGACCTTTTTTGTTCATTTTTTCTCCTTATATAAAATAGCTAAGATGTATATATAGCTGCGCTGTATGATTTTATACTTCTTAATTAAAACTTTTGATCGCCGCAGAAATATAATTTCTCATTTATTATTTTATCATCTTTCCAATGCTGAACATTTACTCGAAAGATTATTTCTTGTTCTCTATTTTTATTTTCAATACTTATAGCCCATTCCGTCATTGAAACATTATCATCAACCCCCCCAAAAGTAACTGATTTTATTTCAGCGCTATTTAGCTTTTCAATTTCCTTAAGGAATATCAATTCTCTCCTTCTATTCTGTTCTTTTCCTTTTATAGGAGAATTTCCATTAACTTGTATTATAACTTCGTTTCCATAATATTTTTCAAAGGCGTCCATGATCTTTCCGTCTTTGATTAATGCATTCAATTTTTCTACGTTATTTTTTAATTTTGTCATTTATTCTTGTAGCTCTTAGGATCTATAATCATTAATAGAGTATATATGCTGAGGTAGTAGTCGGATATAATTGTTGTATGAAAGGAGACTATTTCTGGAAAGATTAAACAACTTTCTTGGAATAATCCCAAAGAATGTTGTAAAGATCAAGATATTCTTTTGCAATAGCATCATTTTCTATAACAATAGTGTGAATTGGATCAATCCAAAGAGTGATATAAACAAAACCGTTGCAGACTATCTGTGTTATTTGAGATGTCTTTGACTGTTGGGTTTTTGGCAAAAGTCTTGCCTCTGTAAATTTCAGGTTGCTAAGCGTCTTGATTTCTTCCTTGGGTAGTTTGTAAAAAAGCAGTTTAAGATTAATATTTTTTTTTATTCTTTCAATATGAAAAGAATGCATTATTTTATCATTAAGAACATTGATTATGTTTTCATTTTCTGCAAGACCATAAATCCACACTTCTGATTTTTTTTCCAATAGTCCAAATAAAATACTCTTTACAGCATTTAATCCTTCAAGAGTATAAACTTTTGGAGTCTGTCCGGGCACATAAATCGTTTTTATATAGTCCATTGCAGATTTCAGACTTTCTAATTTATCATTTTCTTCATTAAGAATCAAATCAGTGGATAAAGCAGCAAAAACCTGCTTTCCTTCTTTGGTGGATAAAAAGACTAGGTTCCTTTCTTTAAGTTTTGATAAAGTATCATATACATTGGCTCGATGCATCTTAGTCCTTTTTGAGATTTGAGTCGCACTAGACTCCTTATTTTTTAAAAGGTCCAAATATACAAGAGTCTGCATTTTGGGTATTCCTACCGATTCAAAAGCCTTAATTATCAGTTCATCAGCCATCTTATTGTAATGATTCTCAACTATATAGGTTATCCTGTTTTTAGCATCTCAGTCTTGCATACATAGTCTACATAACCAAAACATTTTTAAACTAAATTTTTTTTAGATAAATACACAAATTTTCTTCACGAAAATTTCAAAATAACATGGCAAAAGAAAAACCAAATATGAACGTTGTGTTCGTTGGGCACGTTGATGCAGGAAAATCAACTGTAGTCGGTAGACTATTATTCGACTCTGGCGCTGTTTCCGAACAGGAAATGGTTAAGCTCAGACAAGAAGCTGAAAAGCACGGAAAAATTGGTTTCGAATTCGCATATGTCATGGACCAAATCAGAGAGTCCAGAGAAAGAGGAGTTACTATTGACTTAGCTTACAGAAAGATTCTTACAAACAAGTTCCAAATCACAATTATTGATGCGCCTGGACACAAAGACTTCGTTAAGAACATGATTACCGGAGCTTCACAGGCTGATGCAGCTTTCCTTGTCGTTGCTGCTCCAACAGGAGTAGAACCACAAACAAAAGAACATCTTTGGTTGCTTAGAACAATGGGTGTTCAGAATGTTGCAGTTGTTATTAACAAGATGGATATGGTTCAATACAAAGAAGACAGATTCAACAAAGTTAAGGAAGAAGTTGGCCAGCTTTTGAAGCAAGTTGGTTACAAACTTGAAAAAGTTACATTCATTGCTGCTGCCGGATTAAAAGGAGATAATGTTGTTAAGAAATCCGAGAATATGCCATGGTACAGCGGACCTACAGTTATCGGACAGTTTGACTTATTCCCACAGCCAGAATTACCTACTAACTTACCAATGAGAATGCCTGTTCAGGATGTTTATGAAATTACAGGTATTGGAACAGTTCCAGTTGGAAAGATTGAAACAGGAATAATGAAAGTAGGACAGAAAGTCAAAGTTCTTCCAGGAAGAACAGCAAAAGGAATTGATGGTGAAATCAAGACAATTGAAATGCACCATGAAGCAATTCCACAAGCGGATGCAGGAGATAATGTTGGAATAAACATAAGGGGGGTTGGAAAGAAAGATATTGCTAGAGGAGATGTTATTTGTGATGCGACTTCGCCAATTACAGTTGTTGAAGAATTTGTTGCAATAGTTACAATCATAAATCACCCAACAGTTTTGGCAAAAGGTTACACACCAGTATTTCACGTTCATACAGCACAGGTTCCATGCCAATTCGTGGAATTGATTGCAAAGCTTAATCCTGCTACAATGGAAGTTCTGCAAGACCATCCTGATTTCTTGAAAAATGGAGACCTTGCTAAAGTAAGAATCAAACCTCAGGGAAATCTAGCTTTGGAAACACAGAAGGCAAACCCATACATGAGTAGATTCGCAGTTAGAGATGCGGGACAAACAGTTGCAGCAGGTGTTTGCGTTGAATTGACAGCAAAGGCGTAAGTTTATTTTAATTTTAATTTCTAAAAATTTATTAAGATAAGGGTCATCTAAAAAGTATGAATTTATTGCAAATTCTACTTAATGAGATAATCTTTCTTCCAGATGGGAGCACCTGTGAAGGACATGAAATAAGCGGTTATGAGGGCCATATTACCGGTAAAGATAAAAGCGGGAATTTGATGATAAGAGATGCGGGGGGAAATAGTATAAGTATACACTCTTTACCATTTTCTGGAACTTCTTTACATATT
The DNA here is from genome assembly GCA_964544395.1 of Candidatus Woesearchaeota archaeon. GTDB lineage: Archaea > Nanobdellota > Nanobdellia > Pacearchaeales > GW2011-AR1 > JAKLIN01. Next base: position 9,238 of record CAZJAO010000012.1, on the reverse strand, counting down.
CATGAAGGAGCCGGTGGAACAGCCCAGTTTAAACATGATGCCGGAAAAGGACCAAATAGATATTCCCAAATAAATTCATATGATGCTGCTATGGCTGATGGTGGGACAGATGCTTATACAGCAATGTCAAATCTTATGCAGGCAATGGGGTATAAACCCACGGCATTAGATAAAGTAATAAGAGAAGTAAAAGAACAAATGGCGAAGGAGCGTGGAGAATAATGGGAACAAGATTAGATCCTAAAGAGCTTAGAGAATATCTTATAGACTTATGTGAAAGATACCTTAGCAATGAAGATATTAAAAAAGAAGCTAGAAAAGTCTTCTTAGATTATATCGGTTCTAGAGAATTTATCTCTGCAAATATGACTGATGCATTAAGTTATTTTGAAGATATCGGCTGGGATATACCCCTTGAATTGAGTCACATAAAAAAACCTATGAAAGAAATTATTTCAGAAATTTTAGGAAATTTAAAAAAAGAGGAAGCACATCCTCCAAAAGAATGGTTTAAGAAAGTTTATGAGTCAATTTAATTCTTTTTTCACATAAATCTTTTTAAATTATCTTTGTTAAATTAAATCATGGCAAATACAAACGAGGAGACAATCAAGAGGGCTGTGATTTCTGGAGCTGCTCGTGCTTTGAGTTATAAGGAGAAAAATCCTAGCGAATCAGACTCTGAAGTTCTTAGGCATATTATGAGCGAGCTTAGAAGTATAATCAGAGAGATTGACAGGGAATAATTCATAACCTTTAAAAAACCCAGATTCTTAGCATATATAGAAAATATCTACCAAGATTATTCACATTCACCTTTATACTAATTTTGCTTATGCAAAGTACGAAGAGACGTGATTAGTTAAGATACTTTTCTGTGAAATCATAGATTTCAAACAATTAAAACACACAAACAAACAAAATGGCAAAAATAAGTCCTGTATCAATCAAATATATGATACATGCAAATTTCGCAGTAGAAGGTTTTTTGGAAAAACCAGATGTTATAGGCGCACTTTTCGGACAGACTGAAGGTTTGCTCGGCTCCGATTTGGAAATGAGAGAGCTTCAGAAAGAAGGAAAGATAGGGAGAATTGAAGTAGAACTCGAGAAAAAAGACAAGAGAACTACAGGAAAAATCCAGATTCCTACCGCACTTGATCAGTCTGAAACAGCATTGATAGCAGCAGCCATCGAAACTATTGAAAGAATCGGCCCATGTGATGCACAGATAGAAGTTGAAAAAATCGAAGATGTAAGAGGAAGCAAGAGAGAATACATCATTGACAGAGCCAAGAAATTCATGAAAGAACTTCAAGGCGAAACAAGCTCAAGAGAAATATCAACTGAAATCAGAAGTGCTACAAGAGCAGCCGATATAAATGAATATGGGGAAGACAAACTTCCTTCAGGTGATTTATCCGGCGAAGAAATCATAGTTGTAGAAGGCAGAGCAGATGTTGTTAACTTAATGAGAAACGGAGTCAGTAATGTTATAGCAATGAATGGCACCAAGTTGCCAAAGACAGTAAGTGAATTAAGTCTGAAAAAAGACATAACTCTTTTCGTTGATGGCGACAGAGGGGGAAAGCTCATTGTTCAGAATGTCATTGACAACGCAAGAATCAAGGAAATTGCTGTTGCTCCCGACGGAAAAGAAGTCGAAGAGTTAACAGGAAAGGAAATCCTTCAAGCATTAAGAAAAAAGATGCCTGTAAAAGAATTTTTAACGATGAATAGGTCTGAAAGGACCTATTCCTCTAATTATAATCACGAATACAACCAGAAGAGCCAAGTTTCTTCCGTACCATCTCCTCATAATTACTCAATGCCTGAACCCAAGAAAGCTGAAGAAAAAAGTTTTGAATTAGATGAAGGCAAATTGGAAGAAATGTACAATAAAATGAGAGGAAGCGGCAAAGCTTTGACACTAGATGATAATCTTAACGAAATAAAAGAAGTTTCAGTCAGAGGATTAAATCTTTCTTTAAGAAAATCCGCAGGAATAAGAGCAATAGTAATGGATGGAACTGCAACAAACACTTTGATAAAAACAGCTGAAGAAGAAGGTTGCAAGGTAATTGCTGCAAAGAATTTTACTACTTCAGATACAAAGATAAAATTATTGAGCTTCTAATTTCTCTTCTCTAAATCTTTTAATTCGAGAATTATACCCATGTCCATTCAGGTTCTTGCTTATGCTTTCAGCTAATCCTTTATATTTTTCATTTCTAGAAAGCCTATTAATTGGTCCTTCGTAGGGATCATTCATAACAATATCAACAGAATTGAAACTAGCCAAATCCTGATATTGTGCAGTTCTGTCATTAAGAGTATAAAGAGACATAACATTCCCATCATTCTTCAGAGTAATATAACCTACAAGCAATTGACCCTCAAGCATTTTGTCCCATTCTAATCTAAATCTGTCTTTACCTTCTTTCCTTATTGTCTGTCTAACTATAGTAGAAAGTTCTCTTCTTTTCTTTCCGACTCTTCCTTTTTGGTTTTTCATATAAATAATCCGAAAATCAGCCTTATAAACTTTATGCTGTTTACGACTACATAATAGTAACATTTAGTCATAGTTTCATATATCGAGAAAAGATTCACCGTCTGTAAATACAATAAGTGAAAGTCAGGAGTACTATAAAATTACATCACAATAAAGCTTATAAAGAAATTTTAGGTTCAAAATTTGAATTAAAATGAACAAGCAAAAAACATTCAGGGTTTCGTTTTTAGTGGTAGCAAGTGTCTTAGTTTTGATGAGTTTTGCTTCTGCAGATGTAAATTTTTCATCTGTTAAAGTGAACGGCATTGAAACCAATATATCTGGCATTAATGCTGCAGTTCTTGCAGGTAATTCTGTCCCTTTGACAGTTACCTTTACTGCGACTTCAACACAGTCTAATGTAAGATTAAGAGCAGAATTCCAGGGGCCTAATGGAGATGTTCAGAATGAGATTTTTGTTGGTGACATTGAAGCAAATCAGACATATCTTGAGTCTTTGAGCTTAAACGTGCCTTCTAATATAGGAGACATTCAGAGCGATAACCTCAATCTTGTTTTAACTGTTTGGAACGGAAATTTCCAAAGCCAGAAAACAATAGTTTTGAGAGACCAGAGACAATCATACAACGTGGGGATAATGTCATTGAACACTGTAGACAGCGCAAATGCTGGAAGTCTTCTTCCGGTAAATGTCGTTTTGAAGAATACGGGTTACAATGATTTAAGCGATGTGTATGTAACAGTAAGTGTGCCTGCATTAGGTTTGCAAAGAACAGCTTATTTCGGCGACTTAACAAATCCATCCAGCAACAATGACACAACAAGCGGAACAGTATATATCCAGTTGCCTTACAATGCAACTCCCGGCACATATACAGTTCAGGCAGAAATCAGAAACAGCTATCTGGACATAGCAGCGGCAGACACTTTCAACATTAACAATGACTTCCAAAGCAATGTTATTGCAGACAATTCTCAGCAAACATCTGGAATTGGACAGGATGTTACTTACAATTTGGAGATTGTAAATCCAACAACTAACATCAAGGTTTATCAGATTGTTCCTCAAACAACATCTGGTGTATCCATGTCCACAGACTCAATTGTTACGGTTCCTGCAGGCACAAGCAGAACTGTTGCATTGGTCGCAAAGGCAAACTCTGCTGGAAACTACAACATGACTGTTAATGTGTTTTCCGGAGGACAGCTTACAGGCAATACAGATTTAACTTTGAACGCACAGGGCGGAGTTTCAAATCCAGTTATTATCCTGACAATTGTTTTGGCAATAATCTTTGTAGTTCTTTTAGTGGTTCTTCTTGTATTGGTTACAAAGAAACCTAAGAAACAAGAAGGATTCAACGAGAGCTACTACTAAACCTTTTTCTTTTATTTTTTATTTTTTTATATTATACTAAAGAGTAAATTAAGTCCTTAAACTAATTACTTTGCTGACTCCGTCGTTCATGCTGACACCATAAAGATTCGTTGCATTAAGAATAATGTCATCATTATGCGAAGTTACAATATACTGCCCTTTTTCCATATATTTCTTTAGGAGAACCGCAAGTTTTTCTGAGTTTCTTTTATCCAAAGCCGCATCAATTTCATCAAGCAGATAGAAAGGATATGGCTTCAATTCCTGAATTGCAAAAATCAACGACAAAGCCACAAGAGTCTGTTCTCCTCCTGAAAGAGAAGCAACATCAAAATATTTTCCATGTCCTGTTTTAAGAATCACATTTACTCCCCCTTCAAATGGCTCCTGCTTGTTTTCAATTTCCAGGGAAACCTCTCCCTTAGAGTTCAATTCTGCAAAATTCTTTGAAAATATCTCATTCAAGGCATTAAACGTTTTCAGGAAGGTCTTCTTTTTCCTGAAATCAATCTCTTTTATTACATCCATAATATTCTGCTTTTCCCCATCAATTATAATCATCTTTTCTTTTATTGAATCGTATTCTTTTTTGACAGAGTCATAAACTTCAAGGGAACGAAGATTTACAGAACCAATACTAGATAATATCTCCTGCGTTTTAAGTAGTCGCTCGATAAGAGATTCCCTGTTTGTCTTTATTGTTTCAATTCCTTCAAAGCCCTGCAACTCTATCTTAAGATTTTCAAATTCTGCATTGAACTTGGCTTCTTCGATTTTCAGATTATTTATATCCTGTTCGATATTGTAAGTTTTATTCTGATGTTGGGATAATTCAATCTGTTTGTCTCTGACATTTTTCTGCAATTCATCTCTCTCTGATATTAAATTTCTGAACCTTTCTGTAAGAACCTCCTCTTCTTTTCTTTTCCCGCCTAGAACTACTTCCTTTTCTTTTATCGAATTATGGAACCCCGAAATCTCGCCTTTCAGCTCTTCTTCATTTCCGACCAACTGCCTTAAAGATGATTTTATTCTTTCAATTTCTCTTTGCTTGAAAGAAATTTCCGAGCCGAGATCTTCCTCATCGATTAAAGGAATGTCCTGGACTTTCAATCTCAATTCTTCATATCTCTTTTCAATATCCGAATCAGCATCAACCTGCTTTCCAAGCGAGGTTTTTTTCTTTTCAGCTTCCGCAATTTCTTTGTTCATTAGTTCAATTCTTTCCTGCAACACTTTTATCTGATTCTTCTTGTCTTCAATCTTTGACATAATCATGAAATCAGATTCACGCTTTGAGATTTCTGAACTAATATTCTCAATTTCTTCTTTGAGCATTTTTCTTCTGTGATTTATCTCACCAAGATGCTCATCCGCCTTATCTATTTCTTTTTTAAGGGATTCAATTTTTTCAGAAGTCTCTTTGCTTATGGAATGAACATGTGCTTCTGTAATCTTGTTCTTGCACACGGGGCACACGTCCATCTTAGAAATCTTAACTATAAGATTATTCTGGCTATCAATTTCATGCTCGTTAGAATAGGTTATCTTTTCCAGATTCAATTCTTCTTTCTCTAAGTTTTCCAGCATCTCTCTTTTTTCCATGAGAGAAACCTTCAGATTATCAAGAAGAGACTGATCTGTTTTCTTATCGAACAAATCTTTTGCTAGAGATTTAATCTGTTCAAGCAAATATCGCGATTCCTGTTCATATCCCTTCAGCATCAATTGCTTGTCTTCCAATCTTTCCTGAATAGTTTTGAATTCTGATTTTATAAGATAGAACTTTCTTCTTTGAAGTTCCAGAGTTTCAAGCTCGTTATTTCTTAGTTCTATATCCTTCCTTTTTACAACATTCTTGGGATTTTCTTTTCTCATCTTTTCAATTTCAGAAACAAGCTCGGACAGGTTTTTGTTGGACGTTTCTTTCTGCCTCAAAATCTCTTTTAATCTATTTTCATTTCCTTCAAGTCTAGCATTTAACGTCGCCAGCTCCGCTCTTAAATCTGTAATTTCCTGATTTAATTTTTCCTGCTCCAATCCTGTAGAAGTCTGAATCCTTGAATTCATAGAAATTATTTTTGATTCCAAATTGCTGATAAAATTTTGAGTATTGAGAATTTCTTTTTTTATCTTGTCTTTGTCTTTGTTCCTTTCTGAAATCCGAGATTTGACATTTTCAACTTCTTTTTCTTTTTTCATCAAATCAAAATAGATTATGCTTGCCTTAAATTTCTTAACATCTTCTTCAAGTTTTTTAAATTTCAAAGCCTGCTGCCTTTCTTTTTCAAGATTATTCATGTAAGCAGTTCTTTCTCTTAGGATTGTAGATATTTCCTTCAATCGCTCATCAGTCTTTTCCAGTTCTCTCAGGGATTTTTCTTTTCTTATTTCATAAATTGATATGCCTGCTATTTCTTCAATAATTTTTCTTCTTTCTTCTGTATGCATTTTAACGAAGTTCTGAATTTCTCCCTGAAGGATTATATTGAACCCGTTCGGGTCTATTCCTGCCTGAGCCAATAAGGAAAGAACATCCTGCCTTGTTTTTGTCTCGTCATTTATCTTGTAAATTCCCTGTCCGTTTTTTCTCACAATTCTTGTTATGGTAATCTCATCCTTATCTATGCTAAAAGTCTTGTCTGAATTATCAAAAACCAATTCTACAAGAGCTTCACCAGAACCAGAGACAAATTTATTTCCCTGAAAAATTAAATTGCTGGATTTTGAAGCCCTCATGGATTTTGCATTCAGTCTCCCGAATACAAAACATAAAGCATCGGTAATATTGCTTTTTCCAGAACCATTTGGACCCATAATGACATTTATTTTAGGAACAAAAGGGATTTCTATTTTCTTAGCAAAACTTTTGAAACCTTTCATCACCAGCTTTTTAATGTAAGTCATGATAGATGGAGAGAATAAGAATTTTTAAAGATTTATAGAAGTAAAAATTAGAAATCTCCAAGCTTCTTCTGATTCATCTTTGCAACAGCAGTCTTCCATGTTGCCCATGTTTTTCTGAAAATTCCATCATTCTCATATTTTTTTAGATTTTCTTCAATGAATTTTATTGTGATTGGATCATGGCAATAACCAGAACCTATATTTCCATACTTCTCATTTAGAATAATCATTTCCTTATCACGAACTCTTTTTGCAAGAATAGATGCTGCAGAGGCAGCTATATGATTTACATCGGCTTTATGTTCACAAGCAACTTCCAAAGTCGATTTATCATTGATCTTTGAAAGAACTAATTGCCTCCAATTTTCTGTATTTGGATTTGGACAATCTATTATGACTTTTATTTTACTAAAACCCTTATTTATTCGATTTATGATTTCTGCAGCTGCAATTGCTTCTAATTCATTGAGAAGAATCCCATGGGTATTCTTATCCTCAATTTCAAGAGGAGGAATGATTATGATTTCAAAGGTTTCTGCCCGCTTTTTTATTTCTTCTTCAAGCTTTTCTCTTTGTTCTTTTGTTGTTTTTTTGCTGTCTTTTACTCCAAGCTTTTTTAGCTCTTGTTCATATTTTTCATCCATAAGACAACCCGCTAGGACTAGAGGACCAACAACAGGCCCCCTCCCAGCTTCATCAATTCCTAACTTTAAAACCATATAATCCCTTTTTAGAATTTGTATAAAAACATTTCCATATTTTCTACTTTTCCATCCTTGATAGGGATTCCTTCCTTTTTCAGCATTTCAATTTTCTTTTTTGTCCCATGTGCAAAACCACCAACTTTTCCATCAGATTTTATAACTCTATGACAGGGAACTTCAGGTGCATAAGGATTCTTGTTCATTGCATTTCCCACGGCTCTGTATCCTTTAGAACCCATGGCTTTTGCAAGAGCCTTGTAAGTTGTAATCTTTCCTTTAGGAACACGTCTTAGAAGTTCGTAGCATCGTTCATTAAAAGGCTCTTTTTTCATTTCAAATAGCGGGGGCGGGATTTGAACCACGCGACCTCCAGGTTATGGGCCTGGCGAGCACTCCAGGCTGCTCTACCCCGCTATGATAAAACGTAACTTGTTTTATTTTTAAAGGTTTTTAAAGTTGGAATAATTATTTTATTCAGCAAAAGAGGCAAGATGATTAACCTAAAACCCTTTCAACAAAGAGCTGATTATTGCGGACCTGCTTCTCTAAAAATGGTTCTGCATCATTTTGGAATTGAAAAGACTGAAAAAGAAATCGCAAATAAAGTGGGAGTAACGGCGCGTTTGGGAATTGAAGCCGAAGACTTATTGAAATATTCAAAGAAACTGGGTTTAAAGGGAAGAATCCAAGATAGTGCTAAATTAGAGGATTTAACTCATTGGGTAAAGAGAAAAAAGATTCCGATTATTGTCGAATGGTTTTTTGAAGATGATGGGCACTTTTCAGTTGTAGTTGATATTGATAAGGAAAATGTTTATTTGCAGGATCCTGATTTGGGGCATGTAAGAGCTTTCACAAGGAAGAAGTTTCTGAGAATCTGGTTTACCTTTCCGACAGATTATATGAGAAAAGAATCGGATTTAATTTTGAGAAGAATGCTGATTCTACACAAATAATTATTTTGCTTTCTTTTTCAGGAAATTCAAAACAAACCCCACCATTTTATCCTGTTCTTTTGGAAAAAAATCAAATGCGGGCGCTGAATTAATTTCAAGGACAATCCACTTTCCATCTTTTCTGAATAAATCAACTCCATAGATATCTATCTTGAAAGCTTTATTGAGTCTCTTGATTATTTCTTCTAAGGGTTTATCAACACTGAATTTTTTCTTGCTGTAGACACTTATTCCTGATTGCTTCCAGCCTTTGCTTTCCTTTATTGCAGTTTGAACAATTTTACCGTCGATAACTGTTGCCCTGTAACATATTCCGGTCTTGATAAACTCCTGAGCAATAATCGGCAATCTTTCGCTTCCTTTTTTCCAGAACCTATTGATGATTTTTTCTGCCTCACGCATATTATCTGCCTTGTCCACATATTCTCCGCAAGTTCCTTCAACTCTTTTAAGAATTACGGGCCATTGTCCAAAATCTTCAATTTCTTTTTTAATTGATTTCCAATTTTCAGACAAAAGAATTGTTCTTGGGGTCGGAATCTTGTTCTTCTGACATTTAATAAAAAACATCCATTTATCCTCATCATAATAAAAGCTTTTGGAAGTTTCAATCACTTTTTTTCCTAGCTCTTCAACTGTTTTGGCAATTTCCAAAGAAGCATTCTCGGCACTATTGTCAAAAATAATATCACAATCCTTAATCTTGTCTTTTAACTCATCTTCAGTCAAATCTTTGTAGGCGTTAATCAACACTAAGTTTATTCCTTTCTTTTTGGCT
>CAZJAO010000011.1:0-17161 GCA_964544395.1 Candidatus Woesearchaeota archaeon | reverse complement strand
GAATACTGCAACAGACATTGATGCAATGAAGATAGGATAAAATGCAAAAAAAAAATGTACAAATCTTTCTATTACTGGTTTTAGTAATTTGTATTGTTTTAACCGCAAAACTTATTTCTGCTGATGACCAATTGTATATTGGGTGCGGGGGAGATAATCAAACGATGATTGGCTGCTTGGGAGATAATCAGACTTTTACGACATCGACGGAAGTGGCTCTTCAAAACGTTTCCTTGCCTGCAAATGGAACAACAATAATAAATGTGACTAATGTAACAAATGTAACAACTATCGTAATCCAAGGTGGCGGTGGTGGAGGGGGTGGCGGAACGCCTTATCCAGTTCCCTCAACACCAACATTTACACTGAGCACTAATAGCTTGAAGGCATTTCTAAAACAGGGGGAAATAGCAACTCAAACAATTACCGTAACTAATATAGGAACACAGGCTGCAAGCATGTCTATCTCAAACGGACTTGGTACTTTAGCAAGATTAAGCGATACTTCCTTTAATTTAAATCCGGGAGAATCAAAAATCATCACAATTGATTTCATAGCAAGAAATGATACACCTCCTGATTTGTATCTTGGTTCATTTATATTCACCTCCAATGGAGCTTCATTGCCTGCCTTTGCGGCACTTGAAATAGAGTCCAGCAACCCCTTGCTTGATGTTGCAATAAATCTCCCAAATACACAAATAGCTCCTGGCGAGACGATGCTCGCAGGAATAAGCCTTTACAATCTTGGTTCAACTTTCGGGGATGTTGCTCTTCAATATATCATAGAAGACGACAGCGGAAATGTGATTTTGAATCAATCGGATACCGTTGCTATTCAGACACAAAGCAGTTTCATTAAGAGTCTCTTGATTCCAGCTAATGCCCCTCTTGGACACTATATCCTCTATGTAAAAGCGACCTACATAGGAAAAATAGCGAGCGCATCGACGGGATTTGACATTGTAACGGTCTCCCCCAAAGAAAAGATATATATAATAATCATAATTGGGTTGGTTGTATTAATAACCGGTTTCATCGGGTTCATAATAATAAAGAGAATGAAGAAACGTTCAAAACAAATAAAGAGAGTGGGTTTAGAAGACCTATTGTGGAGATAAAATGCTAGACTGGGTAGCAATCACATTGACTTTAACTGCAATGGCAATTGATTTAATAGTTTTGTTTTTTTTGTCTGCAGTAATTAAAAGGACTAAAGGAAGATTCAGATGGACACTCATTTTCTTTTTCATTGCTATTTTCATTCTTTTTGTAAGAAGAATATTAAATGTCCTCAATCTTGTTTCTATATACAATATAGAGGTTCTTGATGATGCCTTTGCTGTTGTAGTTGCAACGATGTTTCTCACAGGTGTAATTTATCTTTTTAGAGATATAAGAGCACTTACAGATGTTCGCCTTAATCATTCAAGAGAGACAAGAAGAGAAAATAATTTCCCGCCACCACGACGACAACCTGGAGAAGAATTTGAAAGACAGAGAGAGAGAGCTGAGGAGAAGAATATTCGCATGGATGGAGACGGAAAAAGAAGACTTAGAGTTGTAAATGGCTACGTTGATTTCACGAATGACTAATTCCAAAGATTTTTTAATGCACTTTTTCTTAAACTTTTAATGGAAAACATACCTTCTTTGAATATTGGAGTTGTGGGACATATTGACCACGGAAAAACTACTTTGCTTAGAAAACTTACTGGGAAAGTAACGGATACGCATTCTGAGGAATTAAAGAGGGGAATTACAATCAAATTGGGATATGCTGATGCTATTATTTACAAAGATGGAGATAATTATAATACCCAGAAGAAGGGAAAACCAGTCAGATATGTAAGTTTTATTGATGCGCCGGGGCATGAAATGCTCATGGCAACAATGCTTTCGGGAGCTGCAATTATTGATGCAGCCATTCTTGTAATTGCTGCAAATGAAGGAATTAAACCCCAGACAAGAGAGCATTTCATGGTTTTACTTGCCAAGAAAATCAAGAATTTAATTGTTGTCCAGAACAAGATTGACTTAATCCCAAGAGATAAAGTTATAGAAAATTACAAAGAAATAAAAAATTTCTTGAAAGGAACTCCTGTTGAAAATGCGCCAATAATTCCTGTATCGGCACAGCAGGAAATTAACATAGACAAAATTCTTGAGGAAATCTGCAAGCTTGAAGTTCCTGAAAGAGACACAACTTCTGAACCAATTTTTCTTGTTGCAAGAAGCTTTGATATTAACAGGCCGGGAATAGAAATCAATAAAATGAAAGGGGGAGTTCTTGGAGGTATATTGAAGAAAGGCAAACTGAAAGTCGGCGATGAAATTGAAATCAAGCCCGGATTAAGCATAAAGAAAGCAAACCAGAAAACTTATCAGACTCTGACAACGAAAGTTTTGTCTTTGCATAAAGGAGATGAATCAATTCAAGAGGCTTTGCCTGGAGTGAGTCTTGCAATTGAAACAAGCCTTGACCCTTCATTAACAAAAGCAGATTCTTTGACTGGCTGTCTTGTCTCAAAAATTGGAGTTCTTCCAGAGATAACTCATCACATGAAAATTAATTATTCCTTGTTCAAAGAAGTTCTTGGAATTGCAGAAAATCAAAAGATAGAGCCGATAAAGACAAAGGAAATGCTCATGCTTAGCATAAACACTACAATTACTGTTGGAATTGTCGAGAAAATCAAGGGAAATGAAATAGAATTATCTCTCAATATTCCTGTAATTGCATTGAAAGGCGACAATCTTGGAATTGCAAGAAATCTTAACGGACACTGGAGGCTTATTGGCTGGGGCGAAGTCGCTAATAAATAATTACTTTCCCCACTCTGGATTCTTTTCTCTTTTTATTGTTGCAATCTCCTGCAATGCGGATATCTCTGATGAAGAAAGAAGATCTTTATTCTTCTTGAAATTTCTGAATTGTGAATCTGAAATATCTGAATACAAAAAATCTTTATCTTTCAATTTTCTTTCAAAGTTTGAACCTGGAATTGAAACAGCAACTTCCATTCCCTCTGTGGCCTCATTTACAGAATGATTCTCCGATTGGATGTTTTTTATTCTTCCTGCTTTCTCATCTGTCTTGTCAATAAGATTTACTCCATGCATTAACTTTCCTGCTTCAATTTTCACACCAAAGATAGCGGGATTAGTATTTCTGAAAACATACTGCGGCAAGATTTTTATCTTGCATAATGAAGCAAGCCCCATCAATCTTTTCTTTTCCAAATCTCTTCCTTTTGCTTCTCTGAATTCAGTCAGATTCTCAATCAGTTTGTATACAATATCATCGGTAATTACCTTAACCGCTATTCCCTGTTCAGATAGAAGTTTTGCATCATCATCAATTGAAACATTGAAACCTACAATGACCGTGTCAAGTTCATTGATTTCAAAACTTGCTTTTGCAGATATTACATCGGTCTTGTTGATTTTTCCAATTCCTGCTTTGACAATCGGAATGTTACTTTGCCTTAATAAATATAAAAGTGCTTCAAGACTTCCAAGAGAATCGGCTTTTGCAATTATTCCCTGCTTGTCTGTTTTTATGTTCTCTGAAATTTCTTTTCTGAATGTTTTTTCAATTTCTTCCTTATTGCCTGAAAATTCAACAAAGGGCATGCCTGGAAGGATATCTGATTTTTCAATTAATTGCAATCTTAATCCTGTTGCTGCTTGAACTTCATCTTTTGAGAAAAACTTTGAACTTAATGGAAGAATCTCTTCAAGCAATCTTATCTTTGTAATCATTGCTTTTCCATTCAAATCTGCTACGGCAATTTCGCTTTTTTTAGATAACGTTCCGTCATATAAAATCGCTTCAATGTAATTCATTTCTTTTTCCTTTTTTACTTCAAGAATTACTCCCCTCGCTTTTTCTCCCAGAGTTAATTTATTTTGTAGATATTTTTGGCTTAATCCACAAAGCATCATAATCAATTCTGGAATTCCTTCACCAGTTCTTGCAGAACATGGAACAAGTGCAATTTTCTTTGTGAAGTCTGAAATATTATAATACAAATCTGAATCAAATCCAAAACTGTTCAGAGCAGCAATAAGAGTCATGTACTTCTCGTCGAAAAGCTGTTTTATGTTAATTGGCTGAGAATCTATATTTTCTCTTAAACCAACTTTGCTATTCTTTGCCAGACGCCATCCTGAAATATTATCTATTTTATTTAATGCAATAATAAAAGGAGTTTTATTCAATTTCAAAATCTGAATAACTTCTGCTGTCTGGGGTTTAATTCCTTCATTAATATCAATTACCAATATCGCCAAATCTGCAAGGCTTCCGCCTCTCTTTCTTAAATTTGTGAATGCTGCATGTCCCGGCGTGTCAATAAATAAAAATCCAGGAATGTCCAGTTTAATTCCGGATTCATCAATTAACGGAAATGCTTTTTTTAACATTTCTATAGGATATAAGGTGAAGGAAATCTTCTGCGTGATTCCTCCTGCTTCCCCCTTTTGAATAGAGCTCTGTCTAATCTTATCGAGTAAAGATGTCTTTCCGTGGTCAACATGACCGCATACTGTTATTATCGGCTGACGAATTTTAGGTTCCATAAAAATAAGAAATATCGAGCAATTAAAAGTCTTTCTTTTCATAATGTTTATAAGTACTGTTAGGAGCTAGCTATTATGGCAAAGAGAATTATAATCGCAGAAGATTACGATGTTATTAGAAAGATGATTGTAGATTACATTAATGATAAACATCCTAAAATTGAAACTGAGGCATTTGAAAGTTGTGAAGAAGCTTTTGAGAGAATGAAGAACCGAAATATAAATGGCGAACTTCCTGATTTGGTGCTTACTAATTATATGAATCGGGGCAGGTTGAATGGTTTACAATTTACAGAAAAAATAAGAAGAGAACTTAGCAAAGATGTTTTAATTTATGTTATGAGTGGTAATGGAGTTGAAAAAGAAGCATTAGAAGCGGGGGCAAATGGTTATGTTACTAAACCTTTTGATTTAGCCGCTTTAGATTTTTTAGTCAGACGATTACAACCAACCCAATAATACTACTAAGCCTATTCCAAACAATAATATTCCTGCAATTAGATGAAGAATTCTTACATTTCTTTCTTTCCATTCAGAAACATGCTCTGCTGTTGTAAATCCAAAATAGATTATCAGTGTTATTGCTATCAATGGAAGCACGATTATTAAGTTGAAGTACAATAGCCATGGAAGTGCGCCAATTATTCCCAATTGAGACAATGATTGTGTTGCAATTAACAAGGGGGTCATTGTGCATGGACCTAAGAAGAGCGTTATAACAAACCCTACAATAAATGCTCCAATCGGAGAAGTAATCTTGTTGATAATTCTTTTTGCTTTTGGGCGGAAGGAAAGTGGCATTTCTGTAGCAAGACTTCCCCTTTTGTAAAAGAAGAAATCTTTAATTTGCAATCCTCCAATTAGCATGGACAAGCTTGCAAAGAAGTATTTTATGTAAATCGAACCTTGCTGCAAAGTTGCGGCAAATGTCTGGAATAATTGAACAAGAATTATTCCATAAAATAAATATCCGATGTATACTGCAGTGATAAATGCCAGTCCAGAGAATAGAACTTTTTTTCTTTTTCCGGGATTCTGCGTTAATATTGCAACAAGAACCATAACAAGCATGGCTATCTGGCATGGATTAACAGAATTAACTAATGCTAGAGAAGTTATTTTTCCTAAAGTCAGAATGTCTGTCATTGACCGATATAACCTGTTAAATTTTCAAGCGTTTGAATTGATTGAACCCCGATATACTGTTTGCCATTAATAACCCATGTTGGAGTTCCGCTTATATTATTGTTTATGCATATCTGCGTATTTGGCTGGCTTGCGATGCAGTCCAATGCAGTAATATATTTCCAGTTATCTCCGAATAAATCTTCCTGGTCTTTGCAATGCACACATCCAGCTTGAACGTAAACTATTGAATGGTTTCCTATATATTGTGCAGCTTCTGCAGAAACCGTCGTGCTTGGTTTTCCTATTGTTACATAAAGCAAAACTGCTCCAATTATCAGGATGATGAAAATTGTTGCTAATGTGCTTGCTACTTTTTTATTCATAAACAGATTATGGCAAAATACATTTTAAACCTTATGGAGTAACTAGTTTCATAAAGAGACGCGAGGACACCAATAGTTTACTTCGCTTAATCTTCCTTTTAATTGCTTATCAACCTCTTCTTTAAAATAGGCTCATGGCTGATTAGACAAAATTAATAATCCGGCAATTCGTAATTTCCTGAACCTGGCTTTTCGGTCTTAAAAGTTTCCTGATGATTTTCGCTTTTTGCAGGCGAAGAAGAACCCGAACCGTCTGCAACCAAATCACTTTGAGATATAGAATTAATCATTTCCTTGAATTCAGCAAAACGATCTGCAGGAATTCTCAATCCTTTTTTTGTAGGTCCAGAATATTTCTCACTTGTTGTGTATTCTCTTATATCTACTCCAACACGGCCATTGTATTCTCTTACTGCAACAAGAATATCTGTTGCTGTTCCTTGGAACTCGCCTTTGCTTATTTTTCCTATTTCTTTATCCATGTTATTATTAATGTCTTTGTTTTTATAAAAGTTTGTAGAATCATTTTAGAAAGAATATCGTGAACCGATTTTTGCAAACTTCTTCAATAAATTCATAGAAAGATGGACTGAAATTGCTTTATAAGAATTTATGTATCAGAAAACTATTATTGAACGATTATCACGCCAGTCATAGATGAATGAATTGAGCAATGGTAATTGTAGGTTCCCGTTGTGCTGAAAGTATGATTATAACTTGCACCACTGGCCAATGTTGGAGAACTCATTTCGCTTCCGCTATCTGATGTTACTGTATGTCCCATCATTCCATTATTTTTCCATACAACTGTATCTCCGACATTTATTATCAACTGAGAAGGCGCAAACATGTAATCCGTTATAACTATGTTATGTACTGTTCCTGAAGAACCTTGTGCATTATTTGAAGCAGAATTTGCATTTTGATTCTGCGTTAGCAGAAGCGCACCCATGAGAATTACAAGAATTCCCAGAATAACTAATGCATAAATCAACCTCTTTTTCATCTTTTTATTTTAAGAAGAAGTTGTTTATAAATTCTTTTGAAAATCTTAGAGATATCTTTTTAAAGTTTAGAAATCAACTGTTGTTATGACTGCGAAAAAAGAGATGATTGTAATTGTATTTCTCGTTTCAACTTTTTTATTTTTGAATTTTATTTCAGCAGCTACGAGTGTAATTCTTTCAGATCAAGGATCAAACGTAACCTATTCCGCTAATGGGACTTTAGTAAACAATGTAAATTTAACTATAACAATTTATGACAATCTTACGGGAGGAAATTTAATTTATAATGAGACATTTGTTAACGCGATACAGAACGGGTTATGGGGGGTAATGCTCGGAACAAATTCTTCAAATCCTCTTCTATTAAATTTTAGTGCGCCTTATTACAAATCTTATTCAATTAATGGACAATTCTTAAACTTCACGAATCAAACAGGTGCTACTATCGGCAGACAAATCTTTTATTCTCCTCTTGGAGATATTTTTGGAAATAATATAAACATAACTGCAAATTTAACCATAAACAACCTTACCGCTCTTAGCAATATCTTTGGAACTACAATAAACGGAACAACAGTTTATTCTGGAAATAACAACTTAACAATCGGTTATCTTTATGCAACAAACGGAACTTTTGCAGCATACTCTTTTGGAGCTAACAATTTCGTTGGAACAGGCAATTTCACAACTACAGGAAACATAAGCGCTTCTAATCTCTCAGGACAAACTGTTTTCACACAAAATAATTTGAATCTTACAAAAGCATATCTTTCAACAACGAACGGGACATTCTTGTTCAACGGTTATGCAAATAACGGAACTTGGTTATTGGCTGGCAATGCCACCTACTTCAGTAATAATACCTTCTTATCCAATGGAACCTCTGCAATTTTTAATAATCTTAATACTACTGGATTGGTAAACGCGTCTAATTTTTTCTTTCATAATTCGACAAATGTCTGGATAAATCTGACAACAAATCCATCAAATACCCCTCTATCTTCTGCATTTACAGTTATGGGAATGGTAAACTTTACTGGATTGGGGAATTCGACAAACTCTTTTGATGTTTATGGGAATATATCTGGAAGTGCATATAAGATACTTGAGACAGGGGCAATTAATTTGACCGGAGCAATTGGTGGAGTAAGTGCAAATACAACTTATGTGACTGTGGGGATGCTTCTAAATATCACAACTCAGGGAGCAAGTAATATTGTATGCAATACGGCTTATAATCATACTTTACAAGTAAACAATTCAGGATTATATTGGTGCGGAGGTAATTCGCAGCTTGCAAATCTTACTGGTTTTTAATTGCCTGCCTAATCCAGAACTATTTCAATGGATAAAAAAATTATTTTCTTTTTGATATCTTTTATAATCCTAACTTTTTTTATTAGTGAAATTTCAGCATCAAATATTGTTTCAGGAACTTATTCTGTCGGTTCCTATTCTCTTGGTCTTTCATCTTCATCTTCAAAAGCATTTAATGCAATTTACAATGCTTCTCCCGGTTTCTCACCAATAACTACAAATTTTGCAAGTGGTATTGCAGGGGGGATAATTTTTGCTACACCAGCAACAACCTCTGTTGTTGTATCCAATCTTCCTTTGCCTCAAGGAAATATCGCTTCTCAAACATCTCAGCAATATCTCTGGGCTTTAACATTAAATCCAGGAAGTACTTCAATATTAAATTTCTCTAATCCCAACTTTGGTTTTAATTCTTCTATAAGCCTTAGTGAGATGGATATAAATGTAAATACTGCACAGAGTACAAATCTCCTTATAACTCAATTTTATAATCCTCCCTCAGAAATTCTTCCCATGTCTGGGCAAATTTACCAATATCTAGAAATAGAATTCAGTAATCCTTTAAATTCAGGGAATGTGAACTTAATCTTTAAGGTAAACAAAACATGGATTTCTCAAAATAACATAAATTCCAGCAATATATCGATTTGCAAATTAGACAACTTGACTAATAACGCTTGGATAATTCTTAATACGACTTATCAAGGTGCAGATGGTAATTTTGATTACTATCAAGCAAATATAAACTCGTTCAGCTATTTTGCTATAGGAAATATAATTAACACTAGCATCATCTCACAAACACCCTTAATTCAAAACAATAATACTCAGATCTCTACATACTCGGCATCAAAAAATCAGAATTTAGTCTGGTTGTTTATCTTAATTGCATTTATTCTGGCTATAGTTATTTGCCTGATAATCAGCAAGAAAAGAAAAATTAAACGGATAATAAATGGAAAAAGATATCAAAAAAAGAGCAGGATAAAAAAATTGAAAAGAAAAGAGACGATTCTTTAGAGAAAACTCTAACCTTTCTTTAATCTAGTATAAAAACCGGCGATAATGAATTCGCTGACCCCTATGATTCCAGAAGATATCCAGTTCACTTCTTTTGTTATGAGATAAATTACAAGAAGAGCTGTTCCGAAACCTATAACTCCGTAAATTAATTGGAATAAAAAGTTAAAGTGATATTTTAATTTCATAATATCTGGGAGGATTTTATTTTTATAAATATACGCCCAGTGCAGGAATCGAACCTGCGGGCCCTTTCGGGCCAAGCTTTCCAAGCTTGTGCAATACCACTATGCGAACTGGGCAATGGAAACCTCCAGCGGGTTTTTCACAAATCCAGTAACCCAACAGGAAGTCGTAATCCAAAAAATGAAGAAAGAGTTTGTTTATAAAATTAATCTGAACTTGCCCATTGTCTATAGAATTCATCAAAGGTTCTATTTACTTCCTGACTAACTTTTTCTTTAGGAAGAGTACCATCTACCAGAATGACCTTCCCAAAATATTTCAGTTCACTATTAATTAAGCTTAGATAATTGCCACGGACTTTTCTTTGAAATTCTAATCTATCAAAAAGTTCTGGAGAAGTTCCTTCAGAAACATGTCGTCCATTAATTCTTTGCATTGATATTTCAGCATCCATATCTAAAAAATATGTAAAATCTGGAATTTCAAGATTATCTCCTTCTTTTTCATGCAATTCCGAGACCTGATCTAATGAAACTCCATCTGTAGTTTGATAAGCAAAGCTTGAGGGCCTATATCGATCAGATATTGCAATTCCTTTTCTTTGTCTGACTGGTTTTAATTCCAATTCATTATGTTCTAAACTATCCCATACATATAATTGAGCTAATTGGAAAGGTGCGGTTCTTGTCTCTCTCATTAATACTTTTCTTATTAATAATCCATATTCACTTTCTCCAGGTTCTCTACTTAGAGAAACATCATCAAACCCTAAATCAGTTTGTATGTGCTGTTTCAGAATTCTTGCTTGAGTGGTTGTTCCTGCACCATCAGGTCCTTCAAATACAACAAATAATCCTTTTTTCATTTTCTTGCATAAGTCAGATAAGAAAAACCATTATGAGGTATATTGCTGACTTCGCTCCATTCATTAGGATTTATTTCAGGGAAAAATGTATCTCCTTCGTAAGTTGCATGAACAACCGTGGCTTCTATTCTATCTACCAAACCGTTTTTCATTGCATATTTGAAAATTTCTCCGCCGCCAATAATGAAACCTATTTGCTCATCCCAGCATGCTGCATATTCCAAAGCACTTTCAACTGAATGGCAGACTGCAACTTTTTCTTCAGTATAAGAAATAGTATGGAAAAAGAGATCGTCTCTTGTTACAATTATATTCAATCTGCCCTTGAGGGGTTTTTCTAATGACTGGGCTGTTTTTCTTCCCATTATTGCTGGATGATCCATTGTTAAATCTTTGAAACGTTTCAAATCTGCAGAAATTTTCCAAGGAGTTGCACCGTTCATTCCGAGAACTCTGTTTTCAGAAAATGCTGCGATGATAACCCGTTCCATCTTATACTGCTATTTCTCCTCTAATAGCAGGATGCGGGTCATAACCCGTGACGACAAAATCATTGAATTCAAAACTAAAAATATCTTTTTTAGAAGGCAATAATAACCGTGGTGTTGGTCTTAGTTCTCTTGTCAGTTGAAGTTCAATATTTTTAAGATGATTTACATAAATATGTGCATCGCCAAGAGTATGAATAAATTCTTTTGGTTTCAAGTCAGTTACTTGTGCAACCATTCTTGTTAAGGCAGAATAGCTTGCAATATTAAATGGTACTCCTAAAAAGACATCTGCGCTTCTTTGATACAATTGGCAAGATAATTCACCATCAGCGACATAGAACTGAAACAGGCAATGACAAGGTGCTAAAGCCATTCTATCAATATCTGCAACATTCCAAGCACAAACTACATGCCTCCTTGAGTCAGGGTCTTGTCTTAAATTATTTACAACCTCTGAAATTTGGTCTATATGCTCCCCATCAGGAGTTGGCCAGCTTCTCCACTGCTTTCCATAAACGGGACCTAACTCTCCTTCTGAATCTGCCCATTCATCCCAGATATGAACTCCTTTTTCTTGCAAAGAATGAACATTTGTTTCTCCTCTCAAGAACCAAAGCAATTCTTCAAATATTGCTTTTCGATTCAATTTCTTTGTTGTTAAAAGAGGGAAATTATTTTCTGTTAAATCAAAACGCATCTGATATCCAAAAATACTTCTCGTCCCCGTGCCCGTTCTATCCCCTTTTTCTTTACCATGATCTAGAATATATTTTGCAAGGTCAAGATATTGCTGCATCAATGAAGTAGAAATAAATTATTTATAAAGAAATCTGTAGCAGAGAATATTTTAGAACAGCCAAAACCACAATTTTTTGTTTTCACTTGCATCCTTCAATTTTTTGAGAAGAAAATATGTCGAGCCGAATATGAGCACTCCTGGAATTAAAGTTAGTCCTATATTTGGAATGAGCACACCTAGTCCTAGAGTTCCAATTGTTCCTGCTCCAACGCTTGCGAGAATTCCCCCGATTTCAGAAGTTCTCTTTTCTATTCCTTTTTCAAGAGCATCAATCTGCAAAACAATTTTCCCTTCCTTGAAGATTCTTATCTTTCTGTCTTCTTCGGAGATTACAAAAGCAGTTGTGCCCTTATTTAATGAAGCATTCAATCCTGCGCTATGCCTCGTACCATAATCTTGCATAGTCTCTTTCGATTCAATCATAACACCATAATTTTCCATAACACCCTCGTGATTTATTATTACGGCGCCATCGATTAATGCAAGGGATTCCAATAATTTTAGATTATCCGTGATTTTGAATGGGGGAACTTTTTGTTCAACCAACGGCTTGAATTTTGCATTTCCTAAAACTATTAAAGCCCCTTCGCCTCTTCTTGCAATCCTTAATCCGACTTCAATTATTTTTTCTTCTATTTCCTTGGCAGAATTATCTTTTTCCATATAAATTTATTTTAAAAATTCTTTATAAGACTTGTGGACTAAACATCTAGAACTATTCTTTCATCTCTATTTTTATGTTAACATTCTTTGGAATTCTCATTCTCATGATATGATGCAAAACTTTTTCGTTTGCAGGCAGGTCAATCAATCTTTTATGAATTCTCATTTCAAAATTATCGAATGTAGCTGTTCCATTTCCACATGGAGACTTTCTTGTAGTGATTTTCAATTTCTTTGTTGGTAGAGGCACTGGACCAGAGATTGTAACGCCTGATTTGTCAGCAATATCTTTAATAGAATTGCAGATTTCATTAAGCATGTTTATGTCAATGCTGTTGAGCTTTATTCTTGCTTTTACCATAAACTATTATTCAGGAAATAGTTTAAAAATGTTATCATACCGATAATTAGAGTAAAACGACTTTTTACAAAAAACCTTAAAAACCTGATACTCCTTTAAACTGAAATGGAAAAGGCCACATTGAAATTACTGGAATACCTTGAGAAAATTTTTCCAAGGGATATGGTTACAGACAGCGGCACTTTAGCCATTATTGACAGTGATATTGATACGATAGAAACTCTTGAAAGAAATAAACTCATAGAAAAAGTTCCTAAAGGGTCGCCAAATATGTCAAGCGCACTTTCTTACAGAGTAACTTCTCTGGGAATACAGTTTCTGAATCAGGCAAGACAGAAGAGAACCAACAGTTTGCTTTTGTCTCTTACAATCATTTTCACTTTGCTTAGTCTTGTTCAGATAGTAGTGATGTTAAAACTTTAATCTAATTTAATGCTTTATAAGTGAATGGTATCTCGTAAATCCTAAATCTCCGCTGGTTTCATATGTAGAAATGTATTTAGCAAGCCAAAAATAAAAAGATTTAATTCCCTTTCAAAAATTATAAGAAAATATTTTTAAGATATACAAATATATTTAAAGAAAAGCTTTTTAGATTAATCATAATGGATAATAAAAGAATATCCTTGCTTGTTCTTTTCTCTTTACTATTTGTCGTCGGCTTTTTGGGTTTGGCGAGTGCAGCACCAACAATTACACAAACTGGTTTACAATCAAGTTATCTAAAAACAAATTTAGTATCTACTTCTGGAACCTCCGCACAAATAAATGCAAATGTTCAAAATGCAATTGTTGGAGCGACTCCAATTCAAGTTACATTATCTTCTGATACCGCATATAGTTCTGTTAGAATTGCACCTGTTAATGCAGGAAGTCATATTCAACTTTGGGCAAAAGATACTTCCAACAATTGGTATGATATTAATGCTGTAGGTTGGGGACCTATTACTGGCTTTCCAATCTCATCAGGTTATTCTGCAACAACACCTGTTTATGTTATTTCAGACCAATCTGGAGTTTACAACTTAAATATTAATTTGATTGATCTTACAAATTCTTCTTCAGTTATTACCTTTAGTTCTGTAAATTTAGGTATTGTTTCTACATCCCAATCAGATATAAATCTTGGAACAGCAAGCAGTTTTGCTATTCTAGCAAAATCAGGAATTTCCACAATTGGAAATACCCTGATTACAGGAAATATTGGAGTGGGCCCCGCTGCTGCAACTTTCATAACTGGATTTGGATTAACAATGGATTCTTCTAATCAATTTTCAACATCCTCCTTAGTTAATGGAAAAGTATATGCCGTTGATTATACCCCACCAACTCCAACCATAATGACTACAGCTATAAGTGATATGCAAACAGCATATGTGGCTGCTGCCGGATTAACACTTCCCACTGCTACTGAATTAGGGGCAGGAAACATTGCAGGAATGACTCTTACTCCCGGTCTTTACAAATGGAGCTCAGCAGTTAATATTCCTACAAGCGTAACATTAGACTGCCTTGGTAATACTAGTGCAGTATTCGTCTTCCAGGTAGCACAGACTCTTACGCTCGGTAATGGTGCATCCATTAATTTGAATGGCGGTTGTCAGGCTTCAAACATATTCTGGCAAGTTGGTAGTCAAACTACTCTTGGAACAACATCTGTTTTCAATGGAAACATCCTTGACCTGACAAATATTGTACTGAATACTGGCGCTATATTGAATGGAAGGGCTATGGCACAAACAGCAGTTACATTGCAGGCGAATACTATTACATCTACTAATATTGCGACCGTGACAAATGTTTATACTAATCCAACTTATCCTAATCCATTTCATCCGAATTTAACTACTGGTTTAAATACAACTTACATTTATGCTACTTTCTCTTCTAATGTAAATTCTGCAGATCTGATTTATCAAATCTCTGGAGATCCAACAATACATACTACTAATTTTAGCGGACCGTTTTCGGGAGGATATGCTGGAATTACTATTGGACATCCAATAAATGGAGAACAGGTTACTTATCAAATAGAAACATTTGATTCTTCAGGAAATATCTTAGAGGCCACTCTTCCAGCTAGTTTTTATTATGATGGTTCTGCTCCAATAACAACAGATAACGCCTCCTCTTCTTGGACAAATCAGAATGTCACAATTAAATTAACTTGCACAGATTTTATTTCTGGATGTAATAGGACATATTATTCTACAGATGGTTCGTATCCTACAATACCTTATATAAGTCCATTTACTTTAAGCCAAACAGGACAATACCAATTAAAATATTATTCTATTGATAATGCGGGAAATGTAGAATCTTCAGAGACAGGAACTTTAGTTCAAATAGATAAAAGTCTTCCAGTAGTTTCAATTTCATATCCCGCTAATATAGTATACAATCATTCAATAACGCAACTAAATTATATCAGAAGTGATTATAATTCTGGCTTAGCTTCTTGTTGGTATAGTGTAAATGGTGGAGTTACAAATTCTTCTCCAGATTCAGCGTGTTCCAACTTTACACCAAATTCAGTTGAAGGAATAAATAATTGGATAGTATATGTTCAAGATAATGCGTGGAATATAAATTCTGCATCAATACAATTCGTCCAAGATACAATCCCTCCTGCAATTTCTTATAATCCAACAACATTATTAGGTAATTCTTATACTAACAACAATTGGATTTTAGTAAATGTTTCTGCAAGCGATTTACATTTATCAAACGTTGTCTTGAACTGGAATGGTATTAATACAACTTTTGCAACCAATGCTGGAAGTAATTATTGGACGAATGAAACTGGATTAAGTGATGGGAATTATGCATTCTATGTTTGGGCAAATGATAGCGTAGGGAATTCAAATATAATATCGACAAGAACAGTAGTTATTGATACAATGGCCCCACAAGTATCTTTTACAACAGGCACACCAATAAATGATTCAAATCTGTCTCAAAATTATATATTTGTAAATACCACTGCTTCTGATTTAAATCTAAAAAATATAACAACCTACTTATATAATTCGAACTTTGCTTTGATAAATGAAGATGGAAAGTCTGCTAATTTTTCAGGACTTCCAAATGGAATTTATTATATTAATTCAACTGCTTATGATTTAGCTGGAAATTCGAAATCTACCGAGACAAGGATGTTAATACTTGATACAATTGTACCAACACTAAGCATAACCTCAAATACCACCACGGACAATATGGATTATTTCACAGTAGAATCTAATTCTGCTGATGTAGGTGGAACGGGGGTTAATCAAGTTAATTTAGTTTTAACTAATTCTACAGGAATTGTAGTTGCTTCAGGAATCATGTCTAATGTTCCAAGTACAACTAAGTATGACTATCTGCTTCCTATGTGGAATTTATCTGTAGGAACATATACTTTGAGTGTAAACTCTACAGATTATGCGGGAAATATGAATTCCATTACTCATAGCTTTATAGTTCAGGATAATCTTGCCCCTACGCAAATTACAACGATAAATGGTGTTGTTAATACTAGTACGGGTGGAAATGTAAGTTTTGTATTCAATCTTATATCGAGAAATAGTACGGGACAAATACGTTTTGGAATGGATAAT
Organism: Candidatus Woesearchaeota archaeon; assembly: GCA_964544395.1. Lineage (GTDB taxonomy): Archaea > Nanobdellota > Nanobdellia > Pacearchaeales > GW2011-AR1 > JAKLIN01. Next base: position 755 of record CAZJAO010000011.1, on the reverse strand, counting down.
ATTGCAGGATTAACCCCTTTTACATTAAATGCTACTATTTCAAATGGAACCGCGAATGTGGCTGTTGGCAATTCTGCCTTCTCAGGTTCACAGCTTCTTACAATGAGTAATCTTCAAACAATAGCTCCTGGAGTTGTTTCGGGGACTTTCACTTTATATTTGACTCTCCCTGCAAATATGACTGTGGGAACTTATCCTGTAAATTACTACATTAACAATGTGTAAACATGAAAAATTATCTTTTGATTATAACTGCAATTTGTTTAATTACAATTTCTTCTCTCTATAGTGTAAGTGCTATTTATCATGGTACTTTTAGTGTTCAAGTAGGGCAAAGTCCGACCGTACAGGTTGGTTTATCTCCCACTGTTACGGTAACGAATGGCTCATCAATTTCGAGTAATGGTGGAGGCACTTCTTCTAATAGTAATGGTGGTTCAGCTGGAGGAGGCTCAGATTCAGCAACTACTGTGAATTTCAATACTACTGGAGCAAGTTTCGCTATTAATCCTACTCCTAACTCTTTAAGTAATAGTAATGCACTTGTTCTTTCTAATAATAATACAAATCAAAATCCTTCTGGTATAACTAGTTCTGTAATTGATACTATAACATCTCCTGCAGGAGTAGGTGTTATTGGGAGTTTAGCTTTAGTTGCAGGAATAGCAGTTATTGCTGTATCAAGAAGAAATAATAAACTCCATCACAAATAACTTTAAATATCGATTTTCTATAATTTATTCATGAATAAAAGA
>CAZJAO010000010.1:0-19007 GCA_964544395.1 Candidatus Woesearchaeota archaeon | reverse complement strand
ATGCATAAGAGGAACATCTGAAGATATGTCTACTTTTTTATGTCTTCTAAACCTAAGCAAGATTCCATTTGTTACGTACTGCTGCAAGTTTAATATGTCTGAAGCCATAGGAATAACTCTCCAATGCGCTTTCTTGACTTCTCTTATTTCTTTTATAGACCGGTGCATAACAAAGAAGATGGAGTATCTTACAACTCCCGATATTAAAGACACAAACAATATTATGTTCATGAAACTGATGTTTACTCTTGAAATAATTATAGAACCAATTGTTGCCCCAAGGAATACAGCAATTCCGTTCATTACGCTTGAATAAGCCGAACACAAACCACGCCTTTGAGGAGTTGCTGCCTCAAAGACAAAGTTTCCCGCAGCCATATTAAAACCAGCCCAAGCATATCCTGAAAAGAAATTTATAAGAATTATGAATGGAAATTTAAATGGTTCCGGAACAAAATAAGCTCCTACAGGCCAGAGGAAACAAATTATTGGAATCAGCCATGATGTAATTTTCAACATCTGGACATTGCCATGCTTATCTGCAAATTTCCCCCATTTTGATATGAACACGAAAGTAGCCACAGCTGAAGCAACACTGATAATCATGAACTGAACGTAGGAATAATTCAAATCTTTCAGCATATAAAGTGTGAAAAAAGGCGAAACAATATTTGTTGCAAGAACAATCAAAGCAACATATAATGAGAATTTACCGAAATTGCTTTTGGGTATTTTCTTTATGAATTGAAAAAATGAAAAATAACTATCTCTTTCAAATTTAAAAGGAGGTTCATGCTGTTTTAATACAAAGTGTCTGGATAAAAGACGAAATAGCATAGCGAGAAAGAAAATTATCCCAAATCCTATGAAAGAAATATACACTTTTGAAGTAAGATCTGCCTGTGATTTAAATAAGTCAAGAATGATACCCGCTGTAATCATAGATACTAGAGCAGTAATTCCTCCAATCTTATTTCTCAAACCGAGAAACTTTCCTGCTTCTTTGGGGTCTATTAAATCCCCCATCCAGCTTACCCATGCAGGTGCCGCAAAATTTCCAAATAAAGCATAGACTGTATAGAAAATTATGAGAAGCAGAGGCGCCTGCCCTAAATTCTGCAGAAATAAAAAAGAAATGAAAATAATCGGGAGCCAAATAAGAGACTGAAATAAAATTGCTTTGGAGTACACCTTTTTTCTGGACTTTTTTTCCATTGCCCTCGAAGTAGCAAGTTGTGCGAGAGGAGCAATAAGATTTGGGATTGAAGTCAGCAATCCTATCTCTGTTGGAGAAGCATTTAATGCGACCGCATAAGCAGAAATATAGTTCTCTCCCAGTCCAACATTTATATTGGCGGAAGCTGAATCTTTCAAGCTGTATTTGCGAGACCTTTCAATATGCTCTTTTATTTTTGCTTCTTCATGGATTTTATCTTTTGTCTTTCCACTACGTTCTTTTTCTATTTTTTTCTTAACTTCTTGAACGAGCCTTTCGGCTTCTTCTTTTATAACCATTTATATTACCCCTATAATTCTCCTTCGATATTATAGAAAATTAATTGCAAATTTAAAAACTTTGTCTTAACAATTGTCAACTATCTGCTTACAATTTCAAGAGCATCTCTGTTTTTTAACTTGTAATCCCGCCCAAGAGTTTTCTTGGTTCTTGCATCAATTGCTCTTATGAAATTTTTTCCGAAATCTGTGTGGAGATAATAAGCGAAATCTATTGCGGTGCTTTCAGGAGGAAGAAGGAAACAGTCCGGGAGAATGCGGCCTTTGCTATCTTTGAGTTTTGTTGCACCAGCAGGGAAGATTGCGAGATAACCTAATAATTCAAAAACAGCTTTGTTTAAGACGGCTTGAACTCCTGTTCCAGTTTCAAAAACATGAAGAACATTCTTTTTGATTTTTCTCAAAGCTTCTTCCTGTGCTTCATTTATATTTCCAATAATCTTGAAATCTTTATCTCCCGGAATGTATTCAATCATATTTGCCTTTGCAGCCTCTCTCAAGGCTAATTCAGAATCAGCTGAACAAGGGATAATTATCAAATCTGGGAATCTCTTAACAAGTTTCTCATAATTTTCTTTTCCTTTTGGAGTATCTATCTTGTTTGCAGCGATTATCATGGGTTTGCTTTCTCTTCTTAATTCGGAAGTAAATTTCTTCACTTCATTTTCGGTCCATTGATTTGGTTTTTGACTTAGATTCAAATCTCTTAGGACTTTCTTGATTTGTTCCTCATTAACTTTCAATCCTGAAAATTGCTTTAAAACAGCTTGCGCAAAATTAATGTTTTCAATTTCGGTTTTTCTTGCAAAACTCTTCCAAACTTTCAAGAATATATTATGGTACCACTTGTTCAGTTCATCTTCAAGAAATAGAACATCTCTTGAAACATCGTAATTCTCTGTAGCTTTTCCCTCTTCATCAGTTGTTCCGGACATATCCACAATATGAATAAAAACATCTGCTTCACGCAAATCATCCAGAAATTGGTTTCCAAGTCCTTTTCCTTCACTTGCTCCTGGAACCAAACCCGCAACATCCAACAAGTCAATTGGTACGAATCTTTGGTGATTTATGCAAAATCCATGATTTGGGTTGCATTGCGTATTGAATTCCTTGTCTATGCAGTCAACTCTAACATAACCGACTCCATGGTTCGGTTTTATTGTTGTGAAAGGGTAAGGCGCGATTTCTACTTCTGCAAGCGTTGCTGCCTTGAAGAACGTGCTTTTTCCCACAGACGGCTTTCCTACAAGTCCTATAAGCATTCTATAATCATAAAAGCAAGTTTTAAAAAACATACTGTACACGGATTTTTATGAGAATTATGAAGAAAGTTGCACCTATTGCATTGGCTTTAGGCTTAACAGCAAGAGCCTTATTTGGAAATCCTTTAGAAACAACTATAGTAAAAGAAGAAAATAAAACGGAAATGGTTGACTTTAGAGGAAATGCTGACAATAAAAGTTTCTCTCTTGATCTTTCTTTGCCAGTTGGGGATGAATGGAATTTGAATTTCGCTTCTGATGTGAATTTTTCCGATATGGAATATTCAGGTCCTCCTAAGATAAATAATTTAGATTTAGTTCTTGGAAGAGAAAATTTCTATTTTGGAGCTTCTTATGAAGACTTATCAACTGAAACTATGCTTAATGGTTCAAATATTTTTAAATTCCAATGGGGAATGAAACCTGCTGATTGGATTAATTTTTCTGTTACAGGAGCAAGGATAGATATCCCAAATAATAATGTAGATATCACTTCAATTGTTTCTACACCCTTTAGTGCCCCGGTTGTATATAATACTCCTCTTACACTTTATGCAGGGGGATGGAATTTAAATATTGGAAAAGAATTTTCATTGAATCCTTCTTTAAGTTTGTTTCCTTGGCTTTCAACTACTGGAAGTTTATATCTAGCAGACCCTCAGGTTACAGACGACCTTCAGGTAGTTAATACAATCTTTCCCGGAGACATTTCTAGCTTAATGGCTTCTCCTTTTCAACATGTTCGTATTGAAGGGGGGCTGGACCTTAAAACAGAATATTTAGATTTGAAATACAAAGGAACGTATGAAGGACAGCCAATCTTTCCCTTTCCTCCGATATTTAATTTTACTAACATGCTTGGACTGCGTATGCACGATGGAGACAAGATGGATTTGGAATATGATGTAATTTTGATTACTAAACCTCCTTTTTCATTTGATCAAATTATTGCTCCAACCAGAAATGAATTACAATTTGATATTACAGGATTTTACCTTCTTGATAGTGGTCTTTTTTTCAAAGCCGAAGCTTCAGCACTTGTAGACTTCTTGACACAAACTCAATTTAGTGCAACTGCTGCAGTTGGGTGGAAATTTAAAGATGGGGGAAATATTGAAGCTTATTTTAGTTCACAACATGATCCGCAGGGTTCACAAAATAATATTTTTGGACTGCAATATTCAACTAAATTTTTAGATAAGAGTACAAGCAGAGAAAGCAAAACAAGAAATAATTTTGATAATTCAACAAGAAGCAACCCAACTATAGATATGGCAAATTCCGCCAATTTAGCTGCTCTTCACACACAATTTGGAAATACATTAGAGGAAGCTGTTAAGAATGTGCATAATGAACAGGATATATCCAGATTAATGTCCTTTATTCAGTATAAAGATCATCCCGACGGAGCATTTACTGCCCAACAGGAATATGAACAGACTGGTTGGGGAGACTGTGAAGATACAAACGGTAATCTCGGAGTAGTTTTGGAAAAAGCGCTTAATATTTACAAGAATGTTTGGGCTGTAGGGTTAAGAGGAGTTTATGGCCATGGAGCAATTGTTATGGAAACGCAAGACAACAAATTCCAAGTGAGAAGTTTTGAGAAATATTTTGATACAAACGCGCCTTCGGCTGAAGCAGCGATTCAAGATGTTTTCCCTGGGGCATTCATTTATGATGATGGGACAGTTTCAACCAGTGTTCAAACAGTGAGGGATGCTGTTGAAAGACCGCTCTATGATTGGACAAAATTCAGAAAAGATTAGATAAAATTTATAAGTTTCTTCAACTTTTGTATTCAATGAACCGAGGTGAAAAAGTTCTTAGCCTTGCGAAAAAAATTGTAAGAGAGTTGAAACCTTATTGCAAAAGAATTGAAATTGCAGGAAGCATAAGAAGAAAGAAACCAAATCCGGGAGATATTGATATTGTGCTTGTAGCGAAGAATGAAAAGAATAAAGAAATGATAAAAATCAAATTAAGTGAAGATGGAAGATTTTTGCAGGGCGGAGATAAGAAAATGTTTTTCAGAATCAATGGAATTAATGTTCAATTATTTTTTTCAGTTTCAGATGAGTGGGGTGCGACGCTCTTAGCTTATTCTGGAAAGAAAGGTTCTAACATTGGATTGAGAATTGTTGCAGAAAAGCAAGGTTTCAAGTTGACAAGCCATGGGCTTTTTAGGAACTCAAATGGCAAGAAAGTAGCGGGAAAAACTGAAAGAGAGATTTATAGGTCTTTAGGAAGACCATATAAAGAACCGTGGGATAGATAGTTATGCGAATTTATGTCAAAGTCAAACCTTCTTCTGGAAGACAGGAAGTAATCAAGGATGGCGGCGATACTTATACTGTTTATTTAAAATCACAACCCGACGATAATAAAGCCAATGTTGAACTACTCAAATTGCTGCATAATTATTTCAAGGCTGACGTGAAAATAAAAATTGGACTTAAATCAAAGAATAAAATCATTGAAATAAAAGAATAGTCTAAAATTGAATCTATAAAAATATAAAAGATAAATCTCTATCAAGAAAATGAGATATGAAGATGCTCCTGATTTGCAGAACAAAGCAGAAGAAATTTCTAAGATAATGTTTCCCCATATAAAGCTTGAAAGAATAAAGTGTTTCAGAAGCTATGGGAGTTCTTCCAGAGGAACAATTGCGCGATGCCATGCTTTAGGAAAGATTTTGCAGAAGACTATCGGTGTTGAAGCTTATTATGCCCTTGAATTTATTTCTGAAAGATTCGATAAAATGGACGAGGAAGAAAGAATAAAAATCATAATGCATGAGCTGATGCATATTCCAAAAACTTTTGGCGGCGGATTCAAGCATCACGACTTTGTGTGCGAGAGAAATGTGAATCTATATTATAAGGAATATAAAAAAAGGAGCGGTCAAGGAGATGAACAAAAGAATATCTTTAAATTTTGGTAAAAATAAAATTTCTATTGAAGCACATGTTGCTTGGGGTTTCAGAAGATTTTCGGGTTTAATGTTCTCACGAAAAGAAAAAGCCAAGATTTTATTATTTGAATTTTCCCGACCAGTAAGGCTTGCGATACATTCGCTGTTTGTATTCTTTCCTTTTATCGCAATTTGGATTGGCGACGATGGAAAAATCATTGAAGTTAAAAAAGTAAAACCATTTTCTTTGACTATTTGCCCTGAAAAAAACTTTTCCTCTTTTGTTGAGATACCACTCAATAAGAAAAACAAAGATGTCGTCGTCGATATAGAAAAGTTTAAATAGAAGATTAGATTTTTTTATTCATCTAACAAAAAGGAGGTTAAAATGGGAAAAATTATTGTTCATAAGGTGATTACTAGAAAACCAGGACATCTTTACTATGTTGATGGGGCAGGAAATGTATGTGAAGCTGTTATGGCAAGAGGCGGAAAGAGAAAGAAAGGTACAAAGGCTAAGCCTAAAAAGAAAAAAAAGTAAATCCGCAGTTAATTAACCTTTTATTTTAATTTTTGTAAATTTTTATTACTTCGCTTCGGAGATTAATTCCGATATTTCTGGGAATCTAAATTCTAGGGTTTTGTAAAGCAATTGAAAAGGAAATTTTTTATCTTGTCTTTTATTTGGTGGTAAATGAGCAGAATATAATTCTTTTACGTAGAGCGCTTCTGTTAATGCAGAAGATTCTTTAGGATTTAATTCATCGACATATTTTAGGAGTTCTTTAAATTCAGGTTCACTTTCAATTTTTTGCATATATTCTTCATAGCTTAAGTTATCCTTACCCGGGAGATAAGCATTTCTATGAGTATGAAAAACATCCGGTATTCTTAGTAGATGCAATTTTCCTATACTTTGGTTGTTTAATATATCACTTATTCTATGGAATTTATCGTGGTCTGAAGCAAAGATTATATCTGCTTCTTCAGCCATCTCTTTTGTTAAAAGCGTACGTTTATCATCTTCTCTCATTATATCAACATCCAATCCAGCTGACCTGATTTTTATCTGAGGCGATGAGACATATCTCTCACTAAGAAATTGTTCTATTGTCTGGCTTCTTGAAGCATTTATCCCACAAACTACCCATACATTCTTCATAAAAACAGACGAGTAAAATTCTTTATAAATCTATATTTAATATAAATGATATGTCAATAATTCTAGGAGTTGAATCGACTGCACATACATTTGGGATTGGCGTTGTTAAAGACGGAAAAATTCTTGCAAATGTCAAGGATACTTACACAACTGAGAAAGGCGGAATAATCCCTACTGAAGCTGCGAAGCACCACAAGGAAAAAGCAAACGATATTTATGATAAAGCTTTAAGTGATGCTGGCATAAAGGAAAAAGAAATTGATGCAATTGCATTTTCGCAGGGTCCTGGCTTGACTCCTTGCCTGATGGAAGGAATAAGATTCACAAAAGCGCTTTCTCTTAAATTGAACAAACCAGTGGTTCCGGTCAATCATTGCATTGCGCATCTTGAAATTGGGAAAATCACTGGCTCGAAAGACCCCGTTATGCTTTATGCTTCGGGTGCCAACACACAGGTGATTGCTTACTCTTCTGGAAAATACCGAATCTTTGGAGAGACTTTGGATATTGGAGTCGGCAATTTCATTGATAATTTTGCAAGATTTTTGGGAATAGGATTTCCAGGAGGACCCAAGGTACAGAAACTTGCAGAACAAAGCAAGAACTATATTGAACTGCCTTATACTGTTAAGGGAATGGATATTGCTCTCTCGGGAATTTTAACTAACTTAAAACAAAAAGTTGAATCAAAGAAATTTTCTTCTGAAGATTTGGCTTACTCAATGCAAGAAACTGTTTTTCCAATGCTGATTGAAGTTGCTGAAAGAGCTTTGGCTTATACAGATAAGACCGAACTTCTTTTAGCTGGAGGCGTTGCCTGCAATTCTCGATTGAAAGAAATGGCAAAGAAGATGTGCGATGAGCGATTGAAGAAAACAGAATTATTTGTTCCGGACAATTCTTTGCTTGTTGATAATGGCGCGATGATTGCATATGCGGGGGAAATTTTGTTTAAATCCGGAATAAAGACTTCTCCTAAAGAACTTGATAGTTTAGATGTCAAGCCGAGGCAAAGAACCGATGACGTTGAAGTGACGTGGAGAAAGGATTTTTAAATTATTAAGTGTTAAAAATTTTATGAATATAAAAGTGAGTGATAAAGTTATTACATCAAACTTTTTAAATAAATATAGATATTTATTTTATCTCGCATTTTTCATATTCTTTATTCTCTTTTGTTTGCATTTATCAAATGCTACCTTTGTTTCAACCGGAAATTTTTCCGGCGCAGGTGCAATCTATTCTTCTGTAGTGATATCTAATAGCTCCCTTTACTTTGGAAGTGATGATTATAATATTTACCAATTAAATGCTTCAAACTTATCTCAATCTGCAATAATATATTCCGCTAGTGGGAAAGTGCGAATGACTACTCTAATTTTCAACAATTCGATTTATGTCGGAGATCATGCGGGTTATTTTTATCAACTAAATGCTTCAAATATTTCACAACAAATTGCAAATTATAATACATTTCGAGTAGGTTCTTTTGATAGTAAACTGGCTACCCCTTCAGTTTTCAACAACTCTATTTATGTTGGTGGATTCAATATTCTTTATCAACTAAATGCTTCAAGTGTTTCTCAGCAGATTGCAAACTTCACAGCAATAATTGATGATTCTTTTAGTTCACCTAATATTACTAATGGTTTTATTTATATTGGAGGCACTAAAACTTATGTTTATCAATTAAACATTTCAAATATTTCACAACAAATTGCAAACTTTACGTATACTGGTATTGGTACGCCGGAATTAGACAGCTCAATTACAGTCGTCAGTCCTTATGTTTATCTAATAGATTATTATGGTTTTGTTTATCAACTAAATGCTTCAAACGTCTCTAAGCAAATTGCAAACTATTCTACGGGAAGTCGAAATTTTTATGGCTCACCTACGGTTGTCAATGGTTCTGTTTATATAGGAAATAATAATTGTGTCTTTTATCAACTAAATGCTTCTAATGTTTCACAACAAATTGCAAATTATACTACTAACAATACTCTTGTTGAAAATTGTTGGACTTCTGCAACCATTTCTGGAAATAACGTGTTTGTTGGAAATGAAAATGATACCTTTTATCAACTAAATGCTTCTAATGTTTCACAACAAATTGCAAATTATACCACTGTTGGAAGAATTTTTTCTGCACCAACAATTTCGAGTAATCATGTTTATATTGCAGATAACAGTGGAAGGGTTTATCAGTTTAATGCTTCTAATATAAATCAGATTAATAATATATTCTGTCAAGAATCTTGGAGTTGTGGAAATTGGGGGGATTGTTCTTCACTTGGGACTCAGACTAGAACATGTACAGATACGAATTCTTGCGGAACAACTATAAGTAAACCAGTTACAACCCAGTCTTGTATGCCTCCTGAGGGGAGTTTTAATTACACAACTAGTAATTCAGCCACGGCAGCATCTGCTTCAACAACAATTTCAAGTATAACTTCTGGAGCACCCTTTACAATTAATATTAATCCTAGCACAATAGGAGTAAATCAATTAATAATAATGGCAAATAAATCAATTTCAAATGCAAATTTTTCAATTGCACCCATAAGTCATCCCACGAGAGCAGATTTACAGATTTCAAACAATGGTTCAGTCTATCAAGCATTTATTATTTCAACAACTGGCTTGAATGATAGTAATATAGCAAAGGTCACAATCAGATTCCAAGTCAATATTTCATGGTTTAGTGAAAATAATCTTGATCCTTTAAGTACAAGACTGTATAGAAATATGAATATTACTATAAATGGGATAAGTTGGACCCTTCTTCCAACAACATTGATTTCACAAGACTCCCAGTATTATTATTTTGTTGCTGCCTCTCCAGGATTTTCAGATTATAGTATATTTGCAGGAGATCTTTCATGTAACAATGGAAAAATGAGATGCTTCCTGAATAATTCACAAATATGTACTAGCGAGGTATGGATCAATTCTAAAAATTGTCAATTAGGCTGCAATAATGGCCAATGCATAACTACTACTAGTGAGGCTATAAGTTTTTTCCAGAATATATTTAATGCTGTAGGCACCTTTGCTAGTAATAATTTTAACATTGGGGGGGCAGTTTATTATTTCATGATTATTATTATTACATCGGGAATAGTTGTTGCTTACATTACTTTGATTAATGCGATAAGAAAAAGAAGCCCTCAGAAAAAAAGAAAATAGAAATTCCCACAAGACTTATATAATAAAAGACAGTTTTTATAATATGAAAAGAGAGTGGGTAAGTAGTGTTAAGAAAATCAATCATTTCCTTATTTTGCCTCTTATTTTATTAATCGCAATTGGCATTTTGATTTTTCTTAATCATCTTTCTTTTACGTCTTCTTCTGGTTGTTTTGTGGCAATAATAGCAATTAATTCTCCCATAGCAGGGGCAAATAATAATCCAATTAATCATAAATTATATTGCTATTTCTTATAGGTTTTATATTATATCAGGTGATTACAACTTATGAAGCTCATGCAACTTTTGAAGGGTACTGCCAATGGCGATATTTGGAAGTTGTAAATCAATCAAGCGATTTTGGATATTGCAAGGATGCAATTTCAGGGCAGATTTTTAAGATGGTTTTAGTAAATAATAGATGGTATTTGGACGGTGACCTACCGAATAACTGGCTGTTTTGATTGATAGCAAATTTTATAAACCATTTTTCTCTGGATATTTTATCCGATGACTAAATTAGGAGGATACTAATCCTCATCAACTAACATGGACACATACGAAATCATTGAAAAAGTAAGAAAGGAAGGAAAAATTGAGAAGGGCACCAATGAAGTGACCAAGGCTATAGAGAGAGGCACAGCTAAATTAGTTGTTTACGCTGCAGATGTTGAACCAAAGGAAATTGTTCATCACATCCCACTTTTGTGCAAGGAAAAAGGAATTCATTGCGTAGAGGTTGATAACAAGAAAAAATTAGGTATCGCTGCTGGACTCCCTGTGGCTACATCTTCAATTGCAGTAATTGATGCAGGCAAAGTTGATATTTCTCATCTAAAGTAATCATATTCACATGGCAAAACAAGATAAGCAGAAATCACAGCAACAACAGCAGAAGACTTCTCAGGAAAAGAAGCAAGGCGGTTCAAAAGGAAGCGAGAAAATTGTAGGAGAAGCCGTTCCTGCTATTGTTGAAGAAATTGTTGGAAGAACAGGATTCAGAGGAGAAATTACTCAAGTTCGAGCCAAAGTAGAACAAGGAAGGGATGCAGGAAGAAGTTTAAGAAGAAATGTCAAAGGTCCTGTTAGAATTGGTGATTTTTTAATGCTCAGAGAAACTGAAATTGAGGCAAGAAGAATTAAATCCAAAGTTACGAAGGGAGTTTACAGTTAAATGACCGGAAATAATTTACGGGCACGATTGGAAAATATGGAAAAAGAAGTTAAGCAAGAATTAACTCATGCAGACAAAGCTAAAGTCCATATTTTTAGTGATGAAATAGCTCAATCTCAGCAATATTTTCTTAATAATGGATATACTGCGGAATCTATCGTGGAAATTGAAGAGAAGTCTAAACTTTATTATCTTATAATTGGGAGAAAACAACATGCCTAAATGCTCTTATTGCGGTAAACAGTATGAATTCCCAAGAGGACTTACTTTAGTCAAAACTGACGGAAATGTTAAGTATTTATGTTCTGGAAAATGCCAAAAAAACATGAAAATGGGTAAGAGAAAAGTTAGATGGATATTGAAATCTGATACCAATCCTAAGGCTAAATCAGTAAAGACAAAATAGTAATTTACCGACGATAAAACTTATTTTTCTTGTAGAAATCTTTATAAACTAACCCCCACTTTTTTGTATATAATAATTAAATCTGGACAGATTTTCTGTTCCATTTTTTGCTTTCAATATGGACAAAAAAGAATATAGTGGGGAACAAATCAGGGTTCTGGAAGGACTCGAAGGTGTAAGAAAAAGGCCTGCAATGTATATAGGCGGAACCGGAAAAGATGGTTTGCACCATCTGGTTTATGAAATAGTTGATAATTCTGTTGATGAAGCTCTTGGAGGTTTCTGCAAAGAAATTGATGTTTCTATAAATAAGGATGGTTCTGTCAGCGTTGATGATGACGGTAGGGGAATTCCAGTTGACATCCATCCAATTTACAAAATTCCTGCTGTTCAGGTTGCGCTCACAAAACTTCATGCCGGCGGAAAATTTGACAAAAAATCTTATTTAATTTCAGGGGGTTTGCATGGAGTTGGTTCTTCAGTAGTAAATGCTTTATCAAAAAAGCTTATTGTTGAAGTTAAAAGAGATGGAAAAATTTACAGACAGGAATATTCACGAGGAGATGCTAAAACGAAGCTTGAGGTGGTTGGGAAAGTAGACGGCGATAAAACAGGAACAAAAGTGACTTTCTGGCCTGATGAAGAAATTTTTACTCAGACGGTTGAATTTGATTACAGAGTTTTGGAAATGAGATTCAGAGAAATTGCTTTTTTGAATCCAGGATTGAAAATCATTCTCAGAGACGAGAAACAAGAAAAGAAAATTGAATTCTGCTATGAAGGCGGTTTGATTGAGTTTGTGAAATGGATAAACAAATCCAAGGAAGCACTTAACAAGCCAATTTATTTCAAGAGAGAATCTGAGGGAATTATTGCTGAAGTATGTATTCAATATAATACCGGCTATCAGGAAAATATTTTTGGATTTGTAAATACAATCAATACGGTTGAGGGCGGAACTCACGTTTCAGGCTTCAAGTCTGCTGTAACAAAAGTAATCAATGATTACGCCAAGAAGAATAAATTGCTGAAGGAAGACAAGGATGAAAGCATTTCAGGAGAAGATGTCAGGGAAGGAATTACTGCAGTTATTAGCATCAAGATTCCCGATCCTCAATTTGAAGGCCAGACAAAAACAAAATTAGGAAATTCAGAAGTCAAGGGGCTTGTTGAATCAATTGTTAATGCATCCCTTTCTGAATTCTTTGAAGAAAATCCTACTATTGCCAAGAAAGTAATTTCAAAATCTATCGACGCTGCAAGAGCAAGAATGGCTGCAAGAAAAGCAAGAGATTTAGTAAGAAGAAAAAATGCTCTTTCTGTTGGAAGCGGACTTCCTGGTAAGCTTGCTGATTGTTCAAGCAAAAAAACAGAGAATACTGAAATTTATATTGTAGAAGGAGAAAGTGCAGGAGGCAGTGCAAAGCAGGCAAGAGACAAAGAGTATCAAGCTATTCTTCCATTAAGAGGAAAAATCCTGAACATTGAAAAAGTCAATCCCTCAAAAGCACTTTCAAGCGAAGCAATTGTCAATTTGATAACTGCAATTGGAACCGGAAGCGGAGACCAATTCAATATGGAAAATTTGAGATACAATAAAATCATAATCATGGCCGATGCGGATGTTGATGGAGAACATATCAAGACTCTTCTGTTAACTTTCTTTTTCAGGTTCATGCCCCGACTTATTGAAAATGGAAACATCTATGCGGCTTTGCCTCCCCTTTTCAGAATCAGGAAGAAGAAGGACTATTATGTTTATACTGAAGAAGAACTGAAAACTCTCCAGAAAGAATTAGGAACAAGCAATGTTACAAGATTCAAAGGTTTGGGAGAAATGAGTTCACAGCAATTGTGGGATACTACAATGAATCCAAAGACAAGAAAGCTGAAAAAGATTTTTATCGAAGATGCTGTTGAAGCAGACCATGTTTTTACTATGCTTATGGGTTCCGATGTTCACGAAAGAAAATTATTCATTTCAAGAAACGCAAAGGAGGCGAAACTCGACATTTAAGTCTCGTTTCTTTCCATGATTGTCTACGACAATCGGAAGGAGGCGAAACTAGATATCTAAATAATAAAAATGGGAAAACTTGCAACACCAGATTGGATAAGAGAAGGATTTGATTCCAAAGATGATTGGGAAAAAGCGCATGGTGCCAAGAAAGAGAAAAAGACCGAAAAGACTTTTAGATTAAGAAGATGCCCAAATTGCGGAAGCGATAATGTTGGAGTTGTTCTTGGTGAAGAAGAAGGAAAGAATAGAGGAGAATGGGAATGCAAGAAATGCCATTGGAAAGGAACGGATATCAAAGAAGACAATTTGACAGAAGAACAATTCATGAAATATTTAGATGAGCAAGGAGCTGAAGTAATATGAGTATGAAAAATAGGAAATTTTTCTCTGTCCTCAGCAGGAAACCTGCGGATAAAAATTCAGGAGAATTTTCATAATGGCAAAAAATGAAGACGACGAAGATTTTGTTGAAGAAGATGCAAATGAAGAACAGGAAGAGATAGAAGAAAGCCTTGAAGATGAAGAGATTGTTGAAGAAGAAGATGAAGGCGAAGAAGAAAGGGATTCTCAAGGAAAAATATCTGGTGAGAAAAATATTATCAATACTGAAATTTCTGAAGAAGTTAAAAAATCTTATCTGGATTATGCAATGTCAGTTATTGTTGCGAGAGCATTGCCTTCAATTGAAGATGGATTGAAACCGGTTCAGAGAAGAATTTTATATTCGATGGATTTGTTAAGCTTGCAATTCAACAAACAAACAAAGAAATCTGCAAGAATTGTCGGAGATGTTCTGGGTAAGTATCATCCTCATGGTGATGTTGCAGTTTATGATGCTTTAGTAAGAATGGCGCAGAAATTCTCTTTAAGATATCCTCTTGTATTTGGACAGGGAAATTTTGGAAGCATTGATGGTGACCCTCCTGCTGCTATGCGTTATACTGAAGCCAAGATGGCCAAGATTGCAGATGAGATGATTGAAGATTTGGACAAAGAGACGGTCAAATTCTCTCCTAATTTTGATAATTCCCTGAAAGAGCCGGATTTGCTTCCTGCCAAACTTCCTAATCTTATGATTAATGGTGCATCAGGAATTGCCGTCGGTATGGCTACAAATATTCCCCCCCATAATCTCACTGAAATTTGCAATGCTATTGTTGAATACATCAAAAATGAAAATATCACAATTGAAGAATTATGTCAGATTGTCACAGGACCTGACTTTCCAACGGGAGGAGCAGTGTCCGGAGATATTGTTGATATGTACCGGACAGGAAAAGGAAGATTAATTCTCCGTGGAAAAATAACAACTGAAGAATCAAAAGGAAAAGAAAAAATCATTATTACTGAAATTCCTTACATGCTGAATAAATCTACTTTGGTTGAACAGATTGCAACACTTATACAGAATAAGAAATTGATTGGAATTTCAGACTTAAGAGATGAATCCTCGAAAGGAAAAATAAGAATTGTTATTGAACTCAAGAAAGGCGTTAATTCAAAATACATCAGCAACAGCCTCTACAAATACACAAGATTGCAGGATTCTTTTAATGCTAATTTCCTTGCTCTCGTTGGATCACAACCACGAGTTTTGAATTTAAAACACATCCTTGAGGAATATGTAAAATATCGAAAGCAGGTAATAACAAAAAGGACCGCGTACGATTTAAGGAAAGCGCAGGAAAGAATAGAAATTGTTGAAGGACTTCTTGTTGCTTTAAAAAATATTGATGAAATTATTGCAATTATTAAGAAATCCCGTGAAGAAGCAGCTGAAAATTTAATCAAGAAATTTAATTTTACAAAAAGACAGGCAGAAGCGATTCTTGAAACACGATTAAGGCAATTAACTGCACTTGAACAGGACAAATTGAAAGAGGAACATGCTAATCTGAAGGTCAAGATTGTTGAATATGAAAAGATTCTTGCTGATATTCAAGAGATTCTTAAGATAATTGTGAATGAAGTTAAATCTTTGAAAGAGAAATATGGCGACGAGAGAAAGACACAAGTCATGAAGAGAATCGGAGAGATTGCGGAAAAAGACCTAGTGCAAAAGAAAGAAGTCATAGTTACAGTTACAGAAAAAGGTTATTGTAAAAGAATTGACATCGGAACTTACAAAGAACAGAGAAGAGGTGGAAAAGGAGTAATTGGAAACAATCTGGCGACTGGTGATTTTGTTAAACAGATAATCAGCTGTTCCACACATGATTACCTAATGTTCTTTACATCGAGGGGGAGAGTTTTATTTTTGAAGGCTTATGAAATCCCTGAAGCGGACAGATATAGCAAAGGCAAGGCATTGATAAATCTGATTGAAGTCAAAGATGAGAAGATTACAAATATTATCGCGATGAGCGATTTTAATGATTCATTATTCCTTGTAACAAAGAAAGGATTTGTCAAGAAAATTTCATTGTCAAATTTTGCAAAGCCAAGAGCATCTGGAGTAAGGGCAATTAATCTTCCCGCAGATAATTCTGATGCACTAATTGACGCTCAAATCATTAAAGCAGGCGAAGAAGTTTTGCTTGCAACAAAGCACGGGCAGGCAATAAGATTCAACAGCAATGATGTTCGTTCAATGGGAAGAGCAAGTTATGGGGTCACAGGAATAAGAATGGAGAAAGATGATGAAGTAGTTAGTTTAGAAATTCTAAGAACCAAGGAAGTTTTGACAATCACACATAATGGTTATGGAAAGAGAACCAGCGTCGAGGATTATAGAAAAACTGCAAGGGGCGGAAAAGGAGTTATTAATTTGAAAATATCTGACAAGACTGGCGAGGTTGTAACCACTGTTTCAATAAACGGAAACGATAACATAATAATTACGACGGCAAAAGGAATGGTTATTAGAACAACCCTCGATAATATCAGAGTCATGGGAAGAGCAACTCAAGGTGTTAGAATTGTAAAACTCCAAGAGGGAGACACGGTA
This sequence comes from Candidatus Woesearchaeota archaeon, assembly GCA_964544395.1. Taxonomy (GTDB): domain Archaea; phylum Nanobdellota; class Nanobdellia; order Pacearchaeales; family GW2011-AR1; genus JAKLIN01. The sequence goes on along the minus strand of CAZJAO010000010.1, from coordinate 2,408 downwards.
ACCGATTTGGTTAAGGTTCATGAACTTGCGAGTGACGTTGCTTAAAAATCGCCGAGCTTTTTCTGCTTCTCAAATTTGGGCTCATATACTTCTGTATTATTCCATGCGGGACAGATTGGTTTGTATGCACACCAATTACATAAATTAGATTTGTGTGGATGAAATACTGTTGTTGATTCTATGATTCTGATTAATTCAAGAGTGTCCTTTTTTAATTGTTTAAGTTGTTCATCTGTCCTCTTTGATTCTATTCTCTTGTTGAAGAATAGATAATGCCAGATTAATCTGACTTCTTTATCAGAACCAAACATCTCCTTTACTGCAACAGAGTAAAGCGCGAGCTGTCTGTCACTTTCAATTTTTTCTCCCTGAGGCATTGTTTTGGAAGTTTTGTAATCATGAATTTCATACTCTTTAGTATTAAGGTTATAAGCAAGCCTATCAATGAATCCTCTTATTTTATATTCGCCTCTTTCATCCAGATTTATAAAAATTTCTTTTTCAAGATAAATAGTATTGTCATCAAATGGCTTGTATCGATTGTAATAATCCAACAGATACTGTATCCCTTTGTTAAAAAACTTCTTTTCGTCATTATTGTCCTGCATTAAGGTTTCTTTATTCTCCTCCATCCAACTCTTTGAGAAATATACAATCATGTCATCAATAGTTGGAACACGACCTCCTTTTACTTCGGAATAAAGCCATTCTAAAGTCTGATGAACGATACTTCCTAGATGTGCTTCAATCGTTTTTTCTATTTCCGGGATGATATTATCGATATACCGGTACTTGTATTTGAGGTTGCATTGCTCAAAAGTGCTTAATCTGGAATGGGAAAAGACTCTCATTTGTGGAAAAACCCGCACTTATTTATCAAATTTTCTATATTTTGCCACCCGAAAAGTTTTAAAAACCGATTTTTGATATCATAATTATGGTATTCAAAATAAACATGTCTGAAAAGAATGGAAGAACGTTCAAAATAGAATCTGACAAGGAAGACTTAGTCGGAAAATCCCTTCATGATAAAGTAGAAGGAACTGAAATTTCATCCGAGCTTGGCGGATATGAATTTGAAATAACCGGGGCAAGCGATATTGCTGGATTTCCATCAATGGAAGATGTTGAAGGCGTAGGACTAAAAAAAGTTCTTTTAGGTTTTGGAAAAGGAATGAAAAAGAGACCTAAGAAAGAAGGAAAAAGATTGCGTTCAAAAAACAGACCCAAGGGTTTGAGATTGAGAAAAACAGTTAGGGGTAAAACAATTTCACCTGCAGTGGTACAAATTAACCTGAAAGTTTTGAAAGAAGGTCACAAAAAACTTGTCGAAATTTTCCCAGAACAAAACAAACCAAAAGAAAAAGAAGTTGTTGCTGAAAAAGTCGCTGCTTAGATATCTAAAGAAAATTTAAATAGGTATTTTCTATAATATATTTATGAAAAGAGAGGTAATTTTCTTAATAGTTTTACTATTGTTTATCGGTTCAGTTTCCGCAGCTTATATGCCGATTTATGTGACACCACTTTCATCAAGTGGAAATATTTTTCCTGGTCAAAGTTTTCTTTATCAATTCAATTGGACAACTGACACCGCATGTACTAATGTTGTTTTTAACAGCTCTATTCTTAACATAACAATAAATTCCGCGGGGGTCGGATTTGTTAATTTATCTGTTCCTGATTCTTTATCTTCAATGCCTCTCTATCTGTGTGAATACCGAAGTCAAACTTTGCCTTTAACTTTAAGGACTGTTCACAATCTTTCCAATCAATTCTTCAATCAAATTTATGTTCAAAATATAAATGCTACAAATAATGTTTATGCAACTAATGGTATATTCACCTCTCTTTTTGGTAATGGCGCAGGAGTAACGAATGTCAATGCAAGTTTGCTTGGCGGTTATCCCGCAACTTTTTTCTTTCCATTAAATAATTCCATAGGCAATGTTACTTTTAATGGAGGGGTTGCTAATGGGGGAGTGTCTGTATCTGGAGGAAATATCTTTGCTCAGCAGATATTTGCAGCAAATTTCTCAGCATTAAATGTTTCAACTTTGAATATAAATGGAAGTTTGATTCCAGAATTGACTGATAACTCTTTCAGTATTGGAAGTCCCAGCTTAAGATGGAATAATCTTTATCTTGGGGGGAACTTGTACTCTAATGGAACCCTCTACGAAAGCGGACAGACATTAGCTTCAAGATATTATGCTTTGAATAATCCTTATTCATACTGGAACTCAACTAATAATGGATTTAATTTGACTTATTTTACTTCTAATCCTCTTGGATTTTATAATTCTACTAATCCCCCTCCAAATAGCGGAATTTCAATAGGAACTTTACAATCTTATTTCAATAACGGAACTAACATTAACGCTACACAATTTAACTCAACACAATTC
>CAZJAO010000009.1:0-19657 GCA_964544395.1 Candidatus Woesearchaeota archaeon | reverse complement strand
AGAGCTCGTCACCACTTTCCAGTTTTCGCGAGAGTTTATATAATACTTCTGATAAAATACTTAATCGTACAATCTGTAGTAATATACAGAGATTAGATATACAACATCTTGTATGGCGAGGACACCAAGGTTTCTTCGCTTAACCTTCCTATTCAACGCATGAAGTGTCCACATTGTTCGCATGAGGAGTCAAGGGTTACGAATAAACGAGAGTCCCCTAATGGAATTCGTAGGCGGCGTGAGTGTCTGAAGTGTAAGAAAAGGTTTACGACATACGAAAAAACCGAAATGGGAGATTTTTATGTTGTAAAGAAAGATGGACGCAGGGAAAAGTTCAGCAGAGAAAAACTTGAGCATGGAATTGAAAAGGCATTTGAGAAACGTCCTGTTTCAAAGGAAAAAATTGACAAAATGATAAACGAAATTGAAGAGCAGTTGAGAAAAAGAGGAAAAGAAGTGAAGAGTTCTATAATAGGAGAATTAACGATGAGAAAAATAAAGAAGTTAGACCATGTTGCTTATATCAGATTTGCTTCTGTTTACAGAGATTTTCAGGACATTAAAGATTTCAAGGAGGAGTTGAAGGATTTGTAAGATGAGATTAGAAGAATTATTACCATTTTCATTATTGGCTATTCCTTTAGCAGGTATTATTTATGCTAACTATCGACAACATAAACTCTATAAGGAATTAGTAGAGGCAATTAAATCAAGAGGAGCGATTGGAGAATATATCTATCATCAAAATGACAGCAGCAACATTAGAAGCTAAATTTGAACCGAAATACAGAGCCGTTCCTTTAAGTGAAAAACCTTTGAAGTATTCCCCAATGGAGCTGGATTCTTATGACCGAGAGAGACATATTCCAGTTGAAGATGCAAGAACATTAATTGAAAATCAAAATGACCCACAATTACAAACGCAAAGATTAACCGAAGCAATGGCTTCTGGGGACTTAAGAACATATGAATTTGATGGCAAGCAATATTTAGATAGAATTGATATCGGAAGAGTTTACCATCAGCCAAAAGAAAGAACAGGATTAAACGTTGAGAGATATTTCACTCATGAAGGAGATAATCCTTTTGATTCGGTAGCATATAGCCCAAGACATCTGGAAATCAAAGACCTCAAGACAAAGAAAGTAGTTTTTGAAATGGATGGCGCAGAAATTCCTGACTGGATGAATGAAACTGAAGCAGCTATCGTTGCGTCCAAGTATTTTTTCCGTCCTAAAAAAGATAAATGGAAAGATAAACTGAAACAAGCTATTGGTTCCGACCATGAATACTCTTTAAAGCAGCTCAATAAAAGAGTTGCAGATTTCTTTACGGAAGAAGGTTCAAAACTTGGATATTTCAAAACAGAAACAGATAGGGAAAATTTCAGGAATGAATTATACTTCTTACAAATAAATGGATTTGGCGCATTTAACTCTCCAACTCAATTTAATGCAGGATTATTTAATTCATATGGAATTTCCGGAAACAAAGGACTAAACTATTACAAAGACCCTGAAACAGGAGAAGTAAAGAGAGTAATGAATGGAGAGTACGTTCATCCTCAGTTACACGCATGCTTCATTAAAGGACCAAATGATGACCTTGAAAGCATTGCTCAGAATTTAGTTGATGAAGTTGCAATCTTCTCATCTGGCTCTGGAATAGGTCATGATATTGGAAAATTAAGAGGAGAGGGGGAATACTTTTCGGGGGGAGGAAAATCTTCCGGTTCAATGAGTTTCTTGAGAGTTACAGACAGAGGAGCAGGAGCTATAAAATCCGGCGGAAAAACAAGGAGAGCTGCAAGAATGGCAACCATGAGATATCAGCACCCAGACATTATGAGCTTCATCAGGGATAAAATACAGGAAGACCGAAAAGCCCTTATTTTAATGCAGAATGGCTTCAGCGCAGGGATGGATGGAGAAGCATACTCTACTGTTGCATTGCAAAATACAAATCTTTCAGTAAGATTAGACAATCAATTCTTTGAAGTATTAAAGGCAGGTGGAGAAGTCCAGACATATAATATAAAAGATGGTAAGCCCGGCAAAAAGATATCGGCGGAAAGAATGCTTCAGGAAATTGCTTTTGGAAGCTGGAGAATAGGCGATCCTGCTGTCCAATATGAAGATAAGATTCAAGAGATGCACACTGCAAAGAATTCGGGAAGGATAAATTCATCAAATCCTTGTTCCGAGTATATGTTCCTTGATGACACTTCCTGCAGCTTATATTCTATGAGACTCACGGCTTTCATGAAAGAAGATGGGACATTTAATGCGATTGATTTCAAAAGAGCCTTGAGGGTCTTTACAATCGCACAAAATATTGCCAATAAATCCGCTTCATATCCTGTAAGAGAAGTTGCATTAGTCAGCCCTGAATATGCAACAATCGGTGGAGGCTATGCTGATTTGGGTTCTCTGTTAATGAGAAGCGGTGTTCCTTATGATTCTGAAAATGGAAGAGCTACTGCCGCAGCCATAACTGCTTTGCTGACAGGAACTATCTATGAAACTTCTGCTGAAATTGCAGGAGCAATGGGTGCTTTCACACACTTTGAATTCAATAGAAAACCAATGATGGAAGTCATGGAAAAGCACAGACAAAATCTTGAAGGAATTTCATGGGGGGAGATTAAAGATGATGGACTAAAAGGCGCTGTTTATCAATCATGGGAAAAAGCTATTGAATTAGGAGAAAAATTCGGATACAGTAATGCACAGGCATCTGTCATCGCTCCAACAGGAACAATCTCTTTCTTAATGGGATGCAGCACAACAAGCGGAGAGCCTGCGATGGCTCTTAGCATTACAAAGAATCTTGCAGGAGGGGGAAATATTACAATTGCAAATAAAGATGTGGAAATTGCATTAAAGAATTTAGGATACAGACCAGACCAAATTGAAGATATTTCAAAATATATTGGAAGAGAGGTTGCACCAAATACTCCAAGAAGCACTATAATAAATGCACCTCATGTCAGACCAGAGCATTATTCAGTATTCAATACTGCATTCGGGAATTATAAAGGACAGGGAAGCATAGACTTTGAGGGACATGTAAGAATGCTTGGAGCAACACAGCCATTCATTTCCGGAGCAATTTCAAAAACAAATAATCAACCTGAGCGTGCGACTGTAAAGAATATTTATGATGGATATTTGCTTGGACAGGAATTAGGTTTGAAAGCAATATCAATTTTCAGAAATAATAGCAAGCCTATTGCTGCTGTTGATTTTGGAGGAAAAAGCTATGTCAAATTGAAAAGGGGAGAGAAAGAAGACCTGCCCGGAAGAAGGCCTGCTTTTGAAACAGAAGTCGTTATTGGAGGAAAATCTTTCCATGTTATGGCAAGCGATTATCCTAATGGGACCCCCGGACAAATAACTTTCCTAAGTTACAAGTCAGGTTCAACTCTTGGAGCACACTTCTCTAGTGCAGGCGTCTCTGCTTCAAAATCTCTGAAGAGGGGTGTACACTTGGAAGATATAACTGAAGGCTGGCTCGGACAAGAATTCAAACCTAATGGGCTTGTTCATGGACATCCATACATTAAAACCGCAAGTTCTCCTCTGGACTTTGCAGCCAAAGCATTGAGATTAGAATATTTAGGAGATTTGGACATGGTAGAACCGGACTTACGAAAGGAAGTGAATGTGAATGATTTGTGGGGTGCAAAAAACGGGGCTTTTAGAACATATCAAAGAATGAAAATTGACGAGTGGAAATTTGAAGACGTTATGAAGGATGCTGAAACAGGCGGATTTGTAGCAGGAGCAGAGTTTAATGGCAATGGCAATGGGAATCATAAGAATGACCGAGGAGTAACCTGTGAGAGATGCGGCAATATAATGCTTCCAACAGGACCTAATTGTTTCAAATGTGGAAACTGTGGTGATAGTGTCGGTGGCTGCGGAGCTTAAGTATATTTTAAACTGCAATTAATTATTTAAACAAAAATAAATTTTCTTTAAAATGGGAAATCCTAATCAAAAGATTATTGTGGTTGAAAGAGGGAAGCTTTTTGGAAAAGAATACTTTGAGGGATTCAGTTCTTATGAAGGAGTTGATTATGAATCAAGAGTTCTGGAAAATATGGAAGTTATGAGGAGAGGCTCCGATAGAGAATCTGAAAACCATCCGGAAGGAAATGCCGAGATGAATCTTAATTACAAACAACCAATCGGTTATACTATTATTGCAAATCTGAAAGAAGGAAAAGTTTTCGCTTATCAGCGTTCAGATAACAAAGAAAAATATACTGAAACGAGATTAAGCGGTAAGTGGTCTTGGGGATTTGGGGGACATATAGAACCTCTTGACAGCAAGAATGGAAATCCCATAAGAGAGAGTGTATTGAGAGAACTTAGCGAAGAAGTAAAGGTGATGGGAGAAAAAGGAGTAGTTAACATGGAAGTCTTAGGATATGTAAATGAGGATGTTCAGCTTGCAGAAGATTCAAGATTAAACAGACCAAGCGTAGGAAGAGTACATTTTGCAATATTATATTTACTAGGCACTGCTGCACCAATGTTGATGATTGGAGACCCTGAAATAGCCAGGGTCGAGTTGAAGACTGTTTCTGAACTTGAAGAGTTATGTTCAACTCCCGGCGTTGAAGTTGAAGGCTGGTCGAAGATTGCACTCGAAGCATTAAGAAAGATTTTATAAAGAGATTTCTTGTCTGAAAAAGATGGAAGAAGTTCCGGAATTAACAAATGGTGAATTTGAAAGTTTCATAAAAGGAGAAACGGTCTTGATTGATTTCTTTGCTGAATGGTGCATGCCTTGTCTAATGATGGCACCTGTCATCGAAGAACTCTCTGACAAATTCAAAGGAAAAATAAAATTTGGAAAAGTCAATGTTGATGACAATGGGAAAATAGCACAGAAATTCAATGTGACTTCGATCCCTACTTTTGTATTATTCAAAAACGGAAGCCCAGCACAGCAATTCATTGGAGCAATGGCTCATGAAGAATTCAGAGAAAAACTGAAGCAGTTTATTTAACTGAAAATGGCCCCGATGGGATTTGGACCCACGACACCTGGATTAAAAGTCCAGTGCTCTACCAAGCTGAGCTACGGAGCCATAAACACTCTAAAAATAATTAATTTAAAAAATGTTCTATAAGCTGATTTCGTCACTTGAGAAGTTCAATATATCCTTATAAATAGAAATTGAATTTATTAGAAATGGACTGGACAATAGTAGAAAAATTATTAGTTGTTTTCGTGCTTACTTTCTTGTTTGGAATTGAGAGGCAAAGAAAACACACGCCTGTCGGATTCGGCACATTTGTCCTCGTTGCATTGGGCGCATGCGGTTTGACGATTGTCGCAACTCAATTAACTCTCACGATTGCATTGCCTTTGCTTGGTGCAATAGTTACGGGTGTCGGTTTTCTTGGAGCAGGAGTCCTTATGGGGGGAAGCTCTGCAGAAAGAACATCTGGTTTCATAACCGCTGCAAGCGTGTGGCTCTTTTCAATTTTTGGAATAATAATCGGGCTTGGATATTATGAAATTGGAATCATGATTTATGTATTTACATGGGTCATTGTTATAGTTGACAGAAAGCTAGAGAAAGGATTTATGGATTCTTATAAAAGAGAAATCTCAATCAGAACTAAAGGCTTCATGGAGAAGAAAGAAATCACAGACATTCTAGCAAAATATTGTATGAGCTTCAAATTGGTGAAGGTTGAAATTGACAGAAAGAATAAAGAAGTCTTATTGAAATACATAGTAGAGGGGTTAAAGAAAGATATAGATTCCTTCCTGAGAGAATTTTATAATGAAAAGTGGTGCATTTCTGTAGAACTAGGTTAAAAACCACTTTACCAGAAAGGTTTTTAAACCAAATTTTTATATCTTGTATTATCCGATCGTAGTAAAAAAATAAACTTATGTTTTTTTAATATAATGCACATCCTTCAACCCAAACATATTAAGCTCAATGAAAAAGAATCTGAAGAACTTCTCTCAAAATTAAATGTCTCAAAAGCGCAACTTCCTAAGATTTTATCGACGGATCCGATACTTGCTGAAGGATGCAACGTCGGCGATATCATAAAAATTGAAAGAAAAGAAGGCGACAAAATTGAGGCTTATTTTAGAGTCGTTGTATAGAACCACCAGCGGGTTCCTATAACTTCCTGCACCCGACAGGAAATCGAAAATGGGTAAAGAACCAAATGGAAAAAAATAATCATCTAATCGTCAAAAGATACCTGCAAGAGCACTCTCTTGTTGCGTCCAACATAACTTCATACAATGATTTTATTGAAAGACGAATGCAGGAAATTACAGAAGAGATTTCCAAGGCGATTGAAAAAAATGAATTTGATATTTCTTTAGGAAGAATGAAAGTTGGAAGGCCAAATATTATCGAGGCTGATGGAAGTTCTGCATTAATAATGCCTTATGAAGCAAGATTAAGAAACCTAACATATTCTGCTCCTGTTTACGTCGAATTGACGGTAAGACATGAAGACCAAGTTGATTCCGAGACTGTAGAAATCGGAAGAATTCCAGTCATGGTCAAGAGCGATATTTGCAATACTCATGGATTATCAAAAGAAGATTTGATAAAAAATTATGAAGACCCGATCGACCCTGGAGGATATTTCATAATCAATGGAAATGAAAGAATCATGGTAATGGCAGAAGATCTGGCAGAAAATCAGCCATTCATTGAAACAAATAAAAGTGGAGAACTTACCTTAAGACTTTTTTCTTTAAGGGGGACATACAGAATTCCTATCTTAATTTCTGAAAGCAAAGATGGAATTTTGAATACATCATTCAGCAGATTCAGAGACATACCTTCTGTTGTTCTGTTAAAAGCATTAGGACTTGTAAAAGAATCTGAAATTGCAAAATATATAGGAATGGAAACTGATGATATTATCGTTAATCTTTATGAGTACGTCAATATTGCAAACAAAGAAGATGCCATGATGTTCATCGCTGAAAAAACAAATTTACAGGGGACAAAAAAAGAAATTCTTGACAGAGTAAAGCAGAGAATTGATTCATTCTTATTCCCCCATATCGGACAGGACAAAGATGATAGACTGAAAAAAGCAGTCACACTTTGCAAATTGATAAAACAGTTTTTAATTGCAAAGGGAGATTCCAATCTGAGAACCTACAAGGACCATTATGCAAACAAAAGAGTTCGTTTATCTGGAGATTTGCTTTCAAGCTTGTTCAGAGTCAATCTTGGAATTCTTATAAGAGACATTCAATATTCATTGCAAAAATCCATGAAGAGAAAAAAGTTTTCTTCATTGAAGGTTATTTCCAAATCTACTTTGTTCACACACAGAGTTGAATCTGCAATCGCAACAGGAAGCTGGGTTGGTGAGAGAAGTGGAATCACACAAAATATGGATAAGACAAATTATCTTTCAATTATTTCACAGCTTCAGAAAGTTTCAAGCATGCTTCCAAGCGAGCAAGAAAATTTCCAGGCAAGAACATTGGATCCGACACATTATGGAAGATTCTGCCCTATTGAAACACCAGAAGGAACTGAAATCGGATTAAGAAAAAATCTCGCTATCTTAAGCAAAGTATCTACAAGAGTCATCATTGATGAAGCAGCATTTATCAGAGAACTTGAAAAAGAAGGACTTAACATCGAAGAGGGAGAAGGAACAGAAGTTTTCTTCAATGGAGTTTATATTGGAAATGTAAAGAACCATCATGAGTTTGTAATGACTCTGAGAGAGAAAAGAAGATCTGGAAAACTTCCCCTGCAAATGAACATAAGAGATTATGCAGAATTCAGAGTTGTAATGATTTCTACTGAACCAGGAAGAGTTTTGAGACCTTTGATAATCGCAGACAACGGAGTCCCAAGACTGAATGATTCACACATGATACAATTGGAACAGAATGAATTGAGCTGGAATGATCTAACTGCAAAAGGAATAATTGAATATCTTGATGCAGCTGAAGAAGAAAATGCTCTTGTTGCTATACGAAAAGAAGACTTGAGCCAACAGCATACACACCTTGAAATTGATTCCATGGATGTGTTTGGGGTTGTTACAAGCCTTGTACCTTACGGAAATCATAATCAGAGTTCCAGACTGAATAGAGGAAGTAAAACGCAAAAGCAGGCCCTTGGAATTTATGCTGCAAATTATCTCGCAAGAATTGATACTGATGTTTCTATTTTGCAATATCCACAGAAACCAATTGTTAGAAGTTTCGTTTATGATACATTAAACACTTATCCTGCCGGACAGAATTTAGTTGTCGCAATCATGACGCATGAAGGTTATAACATGGAAGATGCTCTCGTATTCAACAAGGGAAGTGTCGACAGAGGAATTGGAAGAAGTTTCTTCTTCAGACCATACTCTGCTGTTGAAATGAATTATTCCGGCGGATTAAAAGATGAAATCGCAATTCCTGAAAAGGATGCTTCTGGATACAAGATGGAATCTAGTTACAGATATTTAGAAAATGATGGTATTGTTTATCCTGAAGCTGACATTGGTGAAGGAGAAGTATTAATTGGTAAGATGTCTCCTCCTAAATTCTTATCTGAAGCAAGAGAAATCTCAGTCAAAACAAAGAAGGAATCTTCCGTGACAATGAGACAGGAAGAAAAAGGAATTGTCGAAGCTGTTTTTGTTACCGAAGACTCTGAAGGAAACAGAATTGTACAAGTTAAGACAAGAGACCCAAGAATTCCAGAACTTGGAGATAAATTCGCAACTTCACACGGACAGAAAGGAGTTATTGGAGCAATCATTCCTGAAGAAGATGTTCCTTTCACATCAAGAGGAATCAGACCCGATGTTATTTTCAATCCGCACGGACTTCCAAGCAGAATGACTGTAGGATATTTAATGGAATTGCTTGCCGGAAAAGTAGGTTGTTTGCGAGGAGAAACAGTTGACGGAACACCATTCTCTGGAGAAAGCAAAGGCGATTTGGAAGCTCAGTTGAAAAAATTAGGATTCAGATTTGACGGAAAAGAAACAATGTACAATGGAGTTACAGGAAAGAAATTTGATATCAAGATTTTCGTTGGAGATTTATACTACTTGAAATTAAAGTACATGGTTGGAAATAAAATACACGCGAGAGCTTCAGGAAAGATTGCATTGCTTACAAGACAACCTGTTGAAGGAAGGTCAAAGGGTGGAGCTTTAAGATTAGGAGAAATGGAACAGCAAGCTTTAGTTGCACATGGAGCCTCTTTGCTTTTGAAAGAAAGATATGATTCAGATAAGATTGTATTGAACATCTGCACAAGATGCGGTTCAATCGCAATTGAAGATAATATAAGAAACAAAATCGTTTGCCCAATCTGCGGAGCTGAAGAATCAGAACCTGTTGAAGTTTCATACGCATTCAAGCTATTGCTTGAAGAATTGCAGGGATTGCATATACATACTAAATTTGGATTGAAGAATAAATACGAATGATACCAATAGTAAGAAAGAAGATTGATGAAATAAAGTTCACTTTATTTAATCCAGAAGAGATTAAGAAAATCTCAGCAGCAAAGATAGTCACACCAGAACTTTATGATATTGATGGATATCCTGTTGATGGTGGATTAATGGATTTAAGACTTGGTGCAATTGATCCTGGTGTAAGATGCAGAACCTGCGGTGGAAGATTAAAAGAATGCCTTGGACACCCAGGAAGAATTGAACTTGCAAGAGCAGTCATACATTTGAAATATGTTCCTTTGATTGAAATGGGTTTGAGATGCTTCTGCCACAAATGTGGAAAGCTTTTGATTGATGAAAAGAACATGAAGAAATATTCACCAAGTGAAAGAGCAAAGAAAGCTAAGGATGTTAAGAAGTGCCCTTGGTGTAACGCTGAACATGAAAAAGTAAAGACGGACAAGCCAACAAACTTCTACATTGGTAAGAAAAGATTATTCCCTACAAATGTAAGAGAAATGCTTGAAAATATTCCCAATGAAGAATTGAAGAAAATCGGTGTTGATCCTTTAAGCGCAAGACCTGAATGGGCAATTCTGACTTATCTTCTTGTTCCTCCTGTAACTGTAAGACCAAGCATTATTCTTGAAAGCGGGGAAAGAAGCGAAGATGATTTGACACACAAGCTTTCAGATATTATAAGAGCAAATCAAAGACTTTGGGAAAACCTGAATGCAGGAGCTCCTGAAGTTATTATTGAAGATTTGTGGGACTTATTGCAATTCCACGTTACAACTTTCTTTGATAATACTGTTTCGAGAATTCCCCCTGCAAGACACAGAAGCGGACAGCCATTGAAAACAATCACTGAAAGAATCAAGGGAAAAGAAGGAAGAATCAGAAAGAACTTAGCAGGAAAGAGAGTTAATTACTCTGCAAGAACAGTTATTTCACCAGATCCATTCATTGACATAAATGAAATAGGGATTCCATTCTCAATCGCAAGGGTAATTACGGTTGCTGAAACTGTAAATGATATCAATATTGAAAATCTTAAGAAATTGATTGCAAAAGGAGAAGAATATCCCGGTGCAAATTATGTAATAAGACCAGATGGAAAGAGAAAGAAAGTAACGCCTGAATTGAAAGATGAAATAATCAATGAAGTAATTCCCGGATACAAGGTTGAAAGACATCTTCAAGATGGTGACGTTGTTCTGTTCAACAGACACCCTAGCCTTCACAAGGGAAGCCTTATGGCTCACTTCGTAAGAGTTCTGCCCGGAAGAACATTCAGGCTGCATCCTGCTGCTGTAACGCCTTACAACGCGGATTTTGATGGGGATGAAATGAATATCCACTCACCTCAAACAGAAGAAGCAAGAGCTGAAGCAAGAATATTATTGGATGTCAAGAAAAATTTGATTTCTCCAAAGAACAATACTAATTCAATTGGTTGCACAGGAGATGCTGTTACAGGAAATTATTTGTTAAGCCTTGGAGAATACTCAAAAGAATTCGCTGATGATTTGCTTTACAAATGCGGATTCACCAATGAAGTAACAACAAAGAGAGTTACAGGCGCTGAAATCTTGTCTCATGTTATACCAAAAGGGATCAATTTCAAGAATGACTCTGTAACCATCAAAGATGGAAAGATTATAAGCGGAGTAATTGACAGAACAATATTCAGTGATGAAGACGGCGAATTGATAAAAGTTCTTGATAAGGATGTTGGAAGAGATGCTACTTTTGCAGCAATAAGAAATGCTTATGCTTTAGGAACAAAATATTTGACAAACAGAGGAATTACAATTTCTGTTGGTGACTTGAATGTTAACAAGAAAGTTCTTGATGAGAAAGACAAGATTATCAAGGCTGCTGAAAAGAAAACAGAAGAGGTTATTGAATCATACAACAACAGAACACTTGAAGTCATTCCAGGAAAGACAAGAGAAGAATCCAGAGAATTAAAGATTCTTCAGATTTTGAATGAAGTTCGTTCAAAAATTAGTGAAGTTGTCAAGGAAGAATTCCCTAACGAGAATCCTATTTCATACATGATAAAATCCGGAAGTGGCGGTAACATCTTGAATATCACACAGATGGCCTGCTCTGTCGGTCAGCAGGATTTAGAAGGAAAGAGAATTGACATTGGTTTCAACGACAGAACAATGTCTTTCTTCAAGAGAGGAGACCTTTCCCCACGTGCAAGAGGATTCATCAATAGTTCATTCATGGAAGGGTTAAAGCCAGAAGAATTTTTCTTCCAGGCAATGACAGGAAGGTCTTCACTTATGGATACCGCACTTAGAACTCCTAAGTCTGGTTATTTGTACAGAAGACTTGCAAGCGCATTGCAAGATTTAAGACAAGAATATGATGGAACAGTAAGAAACAGCAACGGAAACATAATCCAGTATGAATATGGCGGAGACGGAATTGATGTTTCAAAATTGCATCTTGGTGGAAAACTTGAGCCAGGAGAAGCAATAGGAATCGTAACAGCACAATCTTTCGGAGAACCTTCAACACAAATGGTCTTGAGAACATTCCACTTCGCAGGAGTCTCTGAAATGCAGGTCACGCAAGGACTTCCAAGATTAATTGAAATTTTCGATGCAAGAAAGAAGCCTACATCACCAAAGATGGAAATCTACTTGAACAAAGATGCAAACAACGAGAAGGATGCGAGAATTCTTGCTGAAAAGATAAAGGAAGTGAAGGTAGAAGAAATTGCTTCAGAGATTAAATTAAACTTCAGCGACAAAGTTATTGAAATTATTCTTGACAAGGAGAGATTGAAGCATGTCCATATTAGTGCAGACAAAGTTAAAGATAAATTAACAGACTTAGGATATAAAGTCAAAGAGAAAGGCGAATCAATCGTGATTGATGCTTCTGCATTGAACTTCAGAGAAATTTACCAGATTAAAGAGAAATTGAAAAGAACAATAATTTCAGGAATAAAGAATGTCAGCCAGATTTTGATTGTCAAGAGAGGAAAAGATTACTTAATCATGACACTTGGAAATAATCTCAAAGAAATAATCAATATGAAAGAAATTGATGTAAGCCGAACAATTTCAAATGACCCTTACGAAATGGCAGATGTTTTCGGAATTGAAGCTGCAAGGCAATTAATCATAAATGAAATTCACGAAGTTCTTAATAATCAGGGTTTGGATATTGATATCAGACATCTAAAATTAGTTGCTGATGCAATGACAAACACAGGTGTTGTATCTGGAGTTACAAGAATGGGAATTATCTCACAGAAATCTTCAATCTTAGCAAGAGCAACTTTCGAGACTCCTGTAAAGCAATTCGTCAATGCTACAATTAAAGGAAACAAGGATAAGCTGGCAAGCGTTGTGGAAAACATTATTCTTAATCAGCCTGTTCCTGTTGGTACTGGACTTCCTGGATTGCAAGTGAAAGTTATGGGGCCGTTGACTAAAGAAACAAAGAAAGATAAGAAATAAAAAGAGTTATTATGATTTAATTATCTAATGGAAAACACAATAAGCATGCAGGACATGAGACATCTCAACTTATTCATGAATATTACAAGAATAAACACAACAACATGCTTTGAGTACAACGACACAATCTTCTTTGGGGTTCCAAGAAATTTAATTTCTACAGCAATCGGAGAAAATGGAAAGAATTCAAAAGAGCTTAACAGAATTATTGGAAAGAAAATCAAAGTTATCTTTGTTCCAAATGGAATTGAAGACGTGAGAGAATTTATCGGAACAATAATCTATCCTGTTGAATTCAAGAATATTGAATTTCAGGGAAATGAAATGATTTTGCATGCAGGTTCAAAGAATAAGGCAGCATTAATCGGAAGAGAAAAGAGACGTTTGCTTGAAATGAAGACGATTGTTAGAAATTTCTTTGGAAAAGAATTGAGGATTGTGTAGAAAAACATTTAAAAACTAATTTTTGTAAAGATAAAATATAGAATCATGGGACAAAAGAACGCAAGAAAACTTGTCAAAGACAGAAAGAAGTTCAGATGGAATGATAAAGAATACAGAGCGAGAGCCATGAAGCTTTACCAAAAATCCGACCCATTAGAAGGAGCAAGCCAGGCAAAAGGAATCGTCTTATCTAAATTCCAGAAAGAAGCAAGACAGCCAAACTCAGCGATGAGAAAATGCTGCAGGGTTCAGCTTACAAAGAACGGAATTGGTGTCGGTGCATTCATCCCTGGAAACTTAGCACAAAGATTCATTGATGAACACGACGAAGTAATCATTGAAAGAATCGGCGGACGTTCAGGAAGACAGAAAGGAGATATTCCCGGAATCAGATTCCAAGTAATTAAAGTAAATGACCAACCTCTTGAAAGATTATGGCTTGGCAAGATTGAGAAGGGTAGAAGATAATGATAGTATTAGAACAAAAATTACCTAGAGAGGGAAAGCGTGTTGCACTTGTTACTGAAAGAAATGCTGAAGACAAATATAATCTATTAACATATCCTTGTGAATTTGAAGATATTGGAAAGCCTGTTGATTTCGGCAGAGCCGTAGCTTATTTTCCAACCATGAGAAAATTATCAGAAGTTTTGGAGGTATATAGAGTAGCATAATATGGCACAAAAAAATATTCCACAATTCAAGATTTTTGACAAGTATGATTTAACAGGCTTGTCAGTAAAAGACCCGGGATTAAGACCAATAATCTCTCTTGAACCAAGATTAATTCTCAAGAGCCAAGGCGCTAATTTCCAAAGATTTATGCAGACAAAAGTCAACATTGTCGAAAGACTGATGAATAGACTTACGGTCGCTGGGCATCGAGGTAAGAAGCACAAATTACAGAAAGGACGTTCAACAGGAAAATATTCAAAATACATGAAAATAATTCTTGAGGCATTTGAAATTATTGAAAAAAAGACGGGCAAGAATCCCGTTGAAGTCTTGCTTACAGCAATTGAAAATTCTGCGCCAAGAGATGAAATCACTGTCATTGAATATGGTGGAGCAAGATATCCCCAGGCTGTTGACGTAGCACCATTAAGAAGAGTTAATCTTGCAATAAGATGGCTTATTCATGGAGCTTCTGATAAAGCATTCAATAAAAAGAAAACAATAGCACAAGGAGTAGCAGACGAAATCATGTTGGCTTCTGAGAACAATGGAGAAAGTTTCGCAGTAAGAAAAAGGAACGAATCCGAGAAGCAAGCTGATTCTGCAAGATAATAATGAATCCAGATATAACTGATGAAGAGAGACTTTTGGAAAGAATCGCACTTAGTGAGGAAAGCCAGACAAGAACAGTAGGAGTTGACAGATATTTTCTTCAGTATAGGGGAAGAGAAGACAAATACCAAAGACCTCCCCGAGAAATAGACTAATGGGAAGATTATACAACGAAAAACAAAGAGATTACTCTAATCTAAGACTATATTCTGCAATTGTTTTTGATGTTGGGAGCGCGGGAATGATAATTGGGGGAGCTGTAACAAATAATATGGGTTTGATTGCTGTGGGGGGCTCAATAGGATTTCCTTTAATATTCTATTCAATTGATGTTACAATGGAGCAGATAAAAATCAGAAGAGACAGGAAGAAAAATCTAGAGGGAATAGCTCAAAATCAAAGTTCCAATAACATTTAAAAACTATTTTCACAAACTTTTATTATTCTCGGTAACTCAAGAATATCACATTTAACATGGCAGAAAAAGAATCACAATTTCATAAGATTGAAAGAATCAGCGCGAATCAGAAAAATATCAGAAACATAGCGACAAGCGCACACATTCACCATGGAAAAACTGCGCTTACAGATAATCTTCTCGCAGCTTCAGGATATATGGCTTCAAAAAATGCAGGAAATCTTGAAGAAGGAATGACAACCTGGCAGCACTCGGATGAACAGGAAAGACTGATGACTGTTGATGCAGCTAATGTTTCAATGGTTCACGATTTTCAGGGCGAAGAATATTTGATTAATTTGATTGATACGCCGGGACACGTTGACTTCGGCGGAAATGTTACAAGAGCAATGAGAGCTATTGACGGAACTATTGTTCTTGTCTGCGCTGTTGAAGGAATCATGCCCCAAACTGAAACAGTTATCAAACAGGCATTAAGAGAAAGAGTTCGTCCTGTTTTGTTCATCAACAAAGTTGACAGATTAATCAAAGAGATGAAATTAACACCCGAAGGAATGCAGCAAAGATTTGTAAAAATAATTGAAGAATTTAATGATCTAATTTTCAAAATCGCAGAACCAGAATTCAAAAATAAGTGGGCTGTAAGCATCGGCGATGGAAGCGTAGCATTCGGAAGCGCAAAAGCAAATTGGGCTTTATCTGTTCCATTCATGAAAAAGAAGGGAATTACATTCAAGGATATTTTCACTCTGGAAACATTGGGCGAAGTTGAAAAGAAAGAATGGGTTTGGAAAAATGCACCATTGTACGAAGTTCTTCTTGATATGGCTGTAAAGCATCTTCCTAATCCTCTTGAAGCACAAAAATACAGAATTCCAAAAATTTGGCGTGGGGATATAGACAGCCAATTTGGAAAAGATTTATTGAGTTGCAATCCTCAAGGAAAAGTGGGTTTTGTTATCACAAGAATTGTAATTGACCAGCGTTCAGGAAAAGAAATTTCAGCAGGGAGACTTTTCTCCGGAACTTTAAGAAATGGAATGGAAGTTCATCTTAATCTTGCAAACAAAAAACAAAAGGTTCAGCAAATTTTAGTTTACAACGGAATCAAACCTGAACAAATTGAAGCAATCGGTCCTGGAAATGTTCTTGCAATTTCAGGAGTTACAGGAGAAGCTGGTGAAACAGTTACCTTGGAGCCCGAGACACCTTTCGAGGAATTGAAGCATATCTTTGAACCAGTTGTTACAAAATCCATTGAAGTAAAAAAATTGATGGATTTACCAAAGTTAATTGAAATTCTAAAACAAGTTGGAAAAGAAGACCCTTCTGTAAAGGTTGAAATCAACGAGCAGACAGGGGAATCTCTGATTTCTGGAATGGGAGAATTGCATCTTGAAATTATTGAAAACAGAATCAGAACCGAAAAAGGACTTGATGTTAAGACCTCGCCTCCAATTGTTGTTTACAGAGAAACTGCAAACAAGGAATCTCCAGAAGTTGAAGGAAGAAGTCCAAACAAGCATAATAGTTTCTTCATAAGAGTTGAACCTCTTGAAGATGATGTTTATGAAGCAATCAAAAGTGGAGAAATTCCTGAAGGCCGAGTTAAGAAAAAATCACAGGAATTAGCAACAAGATTCGCAAGATTTGAAAACTGGAGCAATGATGATATCAAGCAGATAAGGGACATTTACAAAGGAAATATTCTTGTTGATGAAACAAAGGGAGAAGTTCACATTGGGGAGGTTATTGAAATGGTTCTAGATGCATTTGAAATGGTGATGGACCAAGGTCCTTTAGCAAGAGAGCCTTGTGTTAAAATGAAAATTGCACTTGAAGATATCAAGCTTCACGAGGATGCAATCCACAGGGGTCCCGCACAGGTTTATCCTGCTGTTAGAGAAGCAATCACGGAGGCAATGAAGAAAGCGGATGCCTCACTTCTTGAACCGATACAGATTCACGTTATTGAATGCCCTGATAAATTCTTGGGAGAAATGACAAAACTTCTTGGAAGCAAGAGAGGGCAATTAATCAATGTCTCGCAGGAAGATTTCGGCGTTGAAATCAAAGCAGAAATTCCCGTTTCAGAAATGATTGGATGGAGCAATGACTTAAGAAGTGCAACAGAAGGAAGAGGAACATCTTCTTTGTCTGACCAGCTGTTCAAGAGAATACCTATGAGCATGCAGGCTGATGTGATAAGAAAGATTAGGGAAAGAAAAGGCCTTGCTGAGAACCAGTAAGTCCTTGTGGTTTGTCTAAAACCAATCGGAGGGATTAGCAGAGAATCAGTAAATTGTCTTATCTTCTAGTAGTGAAAATACATAAGATTTATAAATCAAAATTTTAGGAGACTAATATGGGAATTAAAGAATCAGACAGCAGTGCATATAGACCTAAATTAGCTGGAGCTAGTTTTACTTACATATTTGACGACCATGATGAAATCAAAAGGCTCGGGCTTCAGGGCGAAACTTACGATGGTTCTCCGGTAGATTGTGTTGTGATAAGACAGCAACTCGGTAATCTTGAAGTTCATTTAATAAATCAAGGCAAAATAACAAAATCTGTTTTTAATAGCAAGAAAGATTCCGAAACTTCTGCCTGGGAATTGCAGAGACCTGAAAACAAGGAAAAAGTTATAAGATATTGCCTTGAATCAGATTTTATTTTAGGCTTTAATAGAAAATCACAATAATTCTTTTAAACAACAATTTCTCTTTCAATTAATGTCCCCGGAGAAGTTATACAAGGTTTTTAGCAGAAATAACATTCTTGTTATAACTGACGAACGAACAGATCCTTGGAGTCTTATTACCGATGCTTCTGGAGATTTAGAAATAAAACTTGGTCCTAAAGCAACAGGAGAGGGGGGTTATCTTTATTATGTTCCTACTTCCGAAATGGAAGCATTCGAAGAATACATGAGAAGCTATGCAAGCAAAAAGAGATAATTCACTCCACAACTTTTATAAAACAATTTTCAAACTAATTTCTATGAGACCCCTAGAAATAATGACGAAAGCTATGAATATGCTCGATATTCCTAAAAATAAAAGGACAGGTAATCGAGATTTAAATTATATATTGCCAAAGCTAGTTGAAAATCTTCTTCTCGAAAGCCTGGGGGAACCTCTCGAATATAACTGGGTTGAAGAAAGCGTTCGTAAATTAAGACCAGACTGCTATGAGGGGGGTCTTTTTAATCGACAGACTGTGGCTCCAATTTATGAAAATCTGGCACAGGTTTATGACTTCATTAAAGCAAACGGCATAATAGAAACAGAGAATATGATAAGATTCAGGAAATACCTTTGGATATATCAAAAGACAACAGAACATCTTGACACCAGAGGAATTTGCAAAGACGAGACACCAGAAAAAAATCCGATTAAATCGTTATAAAAACTTATTTATACTTATTTGATTCTACATAATAAAAGAGGACTGAAGGATGAAGAAACCCCAAATAGTCAAGATATACAAATCCGGCTGGCATCTTACCATAACGCTTGCTTTCATAGTCGTACCCTTTTTATTTCTCCTTGTTTTTTCAAAAGTCGCGGGGCTTAATACCTCTCAATTATTCGGAGACTTGGGAATTTCTTTCCTTAGACTGCTTATTGCTTATATCATTGCAATAACATTAGCGTGGATTTTGGCGGCTTCTTTTTTCAGGGGAAAGAGAGCGTTGATTGCATTGCCTTTTTTTGATGTCCTACAGAGTTTTCCAACATTCGCTGCTCTTCCTATTGCCGTATATTTTTTGGGTGAATCAAATTTAACTGTAATAACTTTTCTTGTGGTAACAATTATAGGATCTATGTTATTCCCGATTGTCAGTTCTCTTAAATTAATAAGATTTGACTGGGAAGATGCTGTTAAAATCTACGATGTTCATGGCTGGAATTATGTGAAGAAATTCCTGCTTCCTGTTAGCGTTCCTGGATTGATAACAGGTTCTATATTAGGATTGGGCAATGGATGGCAGGCTTTGATTGCAACAGAAATTATTGTTCAGATTAAAAGTGGGCTCGGCCCATTCTTCAATTCATTTTCAAGCAATTTCACGGTAACTGCATTTGGGATTCTCGGATTTTTAATTTTAATTTTCAGCATAAACAGGCTAGTGTGGCTGCCTCTTTTGGAAAAGTCGCATAGGAGGATGGAAGAATGAGCGGCGAAATTGCAATAAGTGTAAAGAATCTGAATAAATCATTCAAGGTTGATAAAGGAGAACTAAAAGCTCTGAAGAATATAAATCTTGAAATCAAAAAAGGAGAATTCTTTACAATAGTCGGACCATCTGGTGCAGGAAAATCAACGCTGCTAAGAATAATAAGTGGACTTGATAAAGAATTTTCAGGAAAAGTCTCGTGGAATAATTTAACAAAAGATGATTTCTCTTTTGTATTCCAGCAATTTGCACTAATGCCATGGCTCACGGTTTATGAAAATGTGGAATTTAGTCTCCTTTCAAAAAATTTAAGCGAATCTGAAAAGAAATCAAGAATTAGTCGTGAACTTAAAAAATTGGGATTGGATAAATTTGCAGATTCTTATCCAGGGGAATTATCGGGCGGAAT
>CAZJAO010000008.1:0-21680 GCA_964544395.1 Candidatus Woesearchaeota archaeon | reverse complement strand
TCCTTGGCTCTTGTCCTTGACATTAGCCTTCCTGCCCCATGCGCAGTTGAGGCAAACGAGAATTCTTCTGCTTCCTTTGTTCCCTTCAAGACATATGAGGCTGTTCCCATGCTTCCTGGAATCAAAACAGGCTGTCCGACTTTCCTGTATTCTTCAGGAATTTCCTTTCTTCCTTTTCCAAAAGCTCTGGTTGCCCCCTTTCTGTGCACGCATAACTCAATCTTCTTTCCATTAATTTTGAAAGGTTCAAATTTTGCAATATTATGAGTCACGTCATAAACAAGTTTTATTTTTGATTTCGGAAAAAATTTCTCAAAAGATTTTCTTATATTATAAGTAATAATCTGCCTGTTGGCGAAAGCAAAATTTGCAGAGGCATTCATTGCCTGAACATAATCCTGTGCCAGTTGAGATTCCAAAGGTGCATAAACAAGTTCTCTGTCAGGCAAATTCTCAATTCCAAATTCCTTTTCCATCTTATGAATATAATCTGATGCAGTCTGATGCCCAAGTCCTCTGCTACCTGTATGTATCAAAATTGTTATTTCATCTTTTTTTAATCCGAAAACTTCAGCAGTTTTTTTGTCAAATATTTCATCAACATATTGGACTTCAAGGAAATGATTTCCTGAGCCGATTGTTCCAAGTTGATTTTTTCCTCTTGCTTTTGCTTTTTGTGAAACTTTTTTTGCATCTGCATTTTTTATGCAGCCTTTATCCTCTATTTTCTCAATATCATCTTTTGTTGCAAATCCTTTTTTCAAAGTCCATTCAACTCCCTGCTCAAGCAATTCATTCATTTCTTTTTCAGAGATTTTCAATTCCCCACCAACTCCAACTCCAGAGGGAATATTTTTGTATAATTCATCAAGAATTTTCTCTCTTTTTTCCAAGAATTCCTTTTTTGTCAGATTTGTTTTCAATAGCCGCACTCCACAATTGATATCATATCCGACTCCGCCCGGAGAGATAATTCCTTTTTTCAAGTCAAATGCTGCAACACCTCCAATCGGAAATCCATATCCCTGATGTGCGTCGGGCATTGTAATTGATTTTTCAACAATTCCCGGAAGCATTGAAATATTCTTAGCCTGTTCAAGAGTTTTGTCCTGTTTTATCTTTTCAATCAGCTTTTCAGATGCAAGGATTACAGAAGGAACAAGCATTTTTCCTTGCTTTGGAATTTCATAAACATTTTTTGATATTTTCTTTAATTCTATCATATGTCAACAACAACCTGTGCCTCCCATTTGCCCATTTTCTTTTTTATGTACATTTCAGAATAAGTGGCGGACTTTGCGCTTTCAAGATTTTTGTAATTCTTAGCATGGTCTCCGAAAACTATTGCTCTCAGTTCAACTTTATCATTTTTCTTCTCCAATTTCACCTTAGCATTTGAAGGGACAAAATTTTCTGCATCGAGAAAATAGATAATTTCATCAATAAAATTGTAAAGAAGTTCTTCATAATCCCTTCCAAATATTTTGAATCTTTTTGTAACCCCATTCTCAACTTTTTCTCCTTGGGATATGTACTCAGAAAGGGCTAGAACTGAATTCTCAAAAATAGCTTTAAGATCCTTTCCATGAACAACGAATTTCATGTCAGCGGTGTGTTCTAAAAATTTGTATTTCATTTATTATTTAGGCCAGCAAAAAAGTTTAAACTGTTTAGGATTGTAATTTTGGAGAGTTGAGGTTATAAAAATCCTTTGGGCATAGATATCTTTATTCATAATCTGCCAGAAATTGCATGTGCTGTTGGTATAGCATATTTCGGCTGCGCATACAAGAGCACTAGGAGTTGCAATGCTAATCTGGTTTGCAACATCAGACGGAAAGGTAGTTGAATTATCCGAAGTAGCAGGCAGAACGGAATTGCTGACGCTTATTATTTCATTTCTTAAAGTATCATTTAATTCAATTAATCTTAGAATATAAATTTCATAATTGTAAATCTTGGGCGAAGAGTCATTTTGTTGAACATTTTGCTGGTTAACGACTAAAAAAAGGACAACAGTGATTAATAAAACTGAAAGAAATGCTTCAACTATTCTTATCCACCCTCTTTTGTTTTTCATCATCACCAAACCCTTATAGTTAAAAGTCCAGATTGAATACTTTTATTTCCGGTTACATATAATACGGGATAGCTCTGAGCGTAAGCATTTGTGAAGGGGGGAATTTTGCTAGTTGTTCCTATAATTGTCTGATTTTGATAGGTAAAATTAAATCCAAAATTATCTGCTCCCGACAGGTTAAACCAATTTCTCAGAGAAATATAACTATTGTTATAACTATTAATCAATTTGAAGATATTGAAGTCGAAAATATATTGTGATGTTGGGCTGATTTGACCAATTACATAGTTATTTGGTGAACTTCCCTGCAGCAATACATTGCATCCTGAAAGAGTTCCTGAAGGGATCACGTTAAAATTAGATGAATAATAAATGTCAAAAAAGTAATTTGATTGCTGATTAGAAGAAACATCTACATACAAATCCCCGCTTGAATTGTAAACAGGAAAAATAGCGCCCGTAGAATTTCTTAAAATTAGGGTAGATTTGTTTATGTTTGCATTATTTAGAAAAGATGAAAGCTGAAGGCATCCTTTTAATGTGCTTTGTCTTGCGGCAAAACTGATTATTGTGAAATTTCCTCCGCTTAAATTATTGACAAGGGCAGTATCAAGTGAATTAGCAAGAGCAGTTTTGCCTTCTTGTGTGGTTAGCGTTGGCTGCAGAAGGGCATAAGCAAAAATTATAAAACTGATGAAAATTACAAAAGAGATTATAACATCAACGTGAGAACCTCTTTTATTCATTCTAAGTTTTAGTCTGACAAATATATAAAATTATCCGAAAAGTATGTTTGCTCCTGTAGTTATGAGGAATGAAAATATTACAAGCGTAAAAGAATGTTTTATACCTGCACGTATATTACCTTCAGACAATTTTCCGATAGTCAGTCCACTGAAGAAACCCTGAACCAGGATCAAGTATAGAAATGAATTTGATAACTCTGCAGTGTTTATGTTTCCGCTGCTATTAGACACAGTCGGAGTGCCAAGAACGCTTCCTAACCCTGTTCCCAATCCGCCTGTGTTGAAACTGGAAATTAATGGAATAATTTTGTATTGCATAACAAGGATAATTATTATGAAAATAAAGAAGATGACATATCCTTGAACAACAAGTGTGGATGCTGATGATTTTCTTTCTTTGCTTAGCTTGTCTGACATGCTTACCGCAGATGCAACTGATTCAAGAATTCTTCCGATATCTCCGCCTGCTTTTTCTGCCTGTCCAATCAAGGTTAATGCTCTGGAGATGGTTCTGTTATGAACATCATCAGAAAATGTTTGAAGAGTATACTTCAAAGGAATTCCAATGGAGATTTGATTTGCCAGTTTTTTGATATTTGGACTTAATGGTCCGTAAGGTTTGTCTTTCGAATTGATAATGCTCTTATTAATAGGCGTTCCACTCTTAACACTTTCAACAAGGTCCCTAGCAAATTCAAGGAACATTTCTTCTTTCTCTGTCTCTACTCTGTTTTCATTTATTACTGAAAAGACAAATGGCGAAATTCCTACTATTATTCCGACGCCAAATATGAAAAAGAAGAATTGTGTTGTTCTGAAAAAGAGCGATATGATAATTAGCACTAATCCGGATGCGATTCCAAACCAATGAACTTTTTTTATTTCCATTTTATTTAGAGGGTTGTTTTAATCTTAGGAACATTAGGAATACAAAGTTTATTCCTGCGACTCCGAGTATCATTATTAGTGAGATTGTTGTAGGTGATAAAGATACTCCTAATCCGCTGACCTGTATCATCATCAAAAGGAGCATCAAAATCATAGGAGCTGCGATGACGATGCTGATATAAACATCAATAAAAGTTTCTGAAGCTCGGGTATATCTTTCTCTTTCAAGTCTGTAATCAAGAAGCAAGGTTTCTGAACGTTTTTCGAAAAATTCCCCCAAATCTCCCCCAGAAGTTATATTTGTAGCCAAGCTGTTGTATAAATCAGAGAGTTTTTTGCTTGGACAATTATCTGCTGAATTTCTAAGGGCAGTAACCAGATCATGCCCGTAAATTCCAATTTCGTTCATGACCTTTGTAAACTGATTTTTAAGATGAGGGTATTCGGCTGTAGAAATTATGATATTGAATATATTTGTCGGTTCTATTTTAGAACCTGCAATTGCGGACATGTTTATTGTAGCGAATGGAAGTTCTTGATCTATACCTCCCTCCAGATTTCTCTTTTCAAGCGAAGGATAAACGTAGAGAAATACAAAGGTAATTATTGGGATTACAAACAGAATCCAGAATAATCCCAAAAATCTCGACATTAAATCTGTAACAGGAGTTATGAACGGAGCAACTGTGCTAACATTGAAAAATAATAAAAATAAGAATAAAATCAAAGCTACTCCAGCAGATATCAAAACAGAAAAAAGAATAATAGAGATATATGCAGAGGGGATTAACCCCATATTAGTCTTAAGCAAGTCACGAATTACCCCTGAAAAAGTTTTGCTGTCAACCAATGGTCTGGCAAAATCTGAAAAGATTCTGCTCGCAAGTCCGGCATAAATATTTGGTTTTTTCCCTTCTTTCTTCTTGGCAATTTCTTTCTTGCTTTGCTCAATTCGCTTTACAATATTCTTCTCTGTCTTAGTGATTTTGTATTCACGTGTGAGCTTCACATCCTCTTCAAATTTTTGAATAAAATTCTTCTGTGGTTTTTTTTGTTGGTCATTTTTTATTGTCTCTTCAACATTCTTTTCATTGCTTCCAAGGTCCAAAGTCCTGACAAGGTTAAGCGGATTTATCAGAGACGGTAACTTGTCGCTTTCCTGCTTCAGGTTTAGTTTTAATGCTTTTACATGGGATAAAATTGCTGTATTTTCTTTGTCATTAGAATTGGAGTTTAGGATAGAAGAAATCTCATCAATTATTTTTCTTTCTCTTGAAATTGTCTTTTTAAGCTCTTGAAAAATATCGCTTTTTGGTGTAATCATCTTGCAATCTCCGAAATCTTCTGATTTATATGAAGAATAAATTTCTTTGTTTTGTTGAAATTATCTGGTTCATCTCTTTCATAGAACTCTTCTAGTTTTTTCTCGGCTTCATCAAGGGAATTTATCAAATGTCGCAGTAAAGAAGCATCTTCTTCCAGCTTTTTTCGGGAACCACCTACTACCTCTTTTGGCATAACGGAAAAATGCTTAGTATATTATTAAATATTTTGTATTAGAATCTTATGTTAAATTGAGCTAAAACATCCAGAGGTCTTTTGTAATACTGATTTACTATTTGCTCTACTTTCTTAAAATCAAATATTTTTCTTTGGTATATCTCATAAAGAAGTTGAGTTCTTCTTCTGAATTCAACATTCAATTCTTGCACATTAATTCCATATCTCGTTGAAATTTTTTCGAATACCTTGCTGTTTCTTTTTGAATAAAAAGTATCGTCTATCGGATTCCAGACAAAAGGTGTATTTGTGAGCGCTATTCCTTCTGGACTAACATCAATAATCTCAACAATTTCTCTTAATCGTCTTGTTTCTTCCTTTTTTACAATAGCATGCGTCATGATGCAAACGCAGTCAAGAACGTTAAGCAAAGTTGGAGGCAGTTCAATTGGGGGAGTTTCCAGTCTTCTGATAACGCTTTCAACAGAATCAGAGTGAATAGTACTTAATGATGAATGCCCCGATGCCATACCCTGGAATAGAACAGAAGCTTCTCTTCCCCTAACTTCTCCAACTATAACATAATCTGGATTCTGTCTGAATGAACTTCTAAGCAAATCAAACAAGCTGACAGCACCAATCCCCCTAATTCCGGATGAAGTTCTCGAAACACTTGGAAGCCAGTTCTCTCTTGGTAAATTCAATTCTCTCGTATCCTCAATACTTACAACTCTTGCTTCAGGAGGAATAAAGAAAGCTATAGCGTTAAGCAAAGTAGTTTTTCCAGATGATGTTCCGCCGGTGATAAGAATATTCATCTTGTATTGAATTAGCATCCACAAGTATGCAACCATTTCTGGACTTAGGGTATTGAACGAAATTAATTGCGGAGGAGTCCAAGGTTCTTTAGTGAATTTTCTGATTGTGAACGTGGGGCCTTTGCTGGAAATATCTTTTGTATACGTAGCGTTAACCCTGCTTCCATCTGGTAAGCTTCCATCAAGAATAGGATTAGCATAAGAGATATACTGCCCTGATCTTTGTGCAAGCTTTTCTACAAATCCTTCCAATCTTTCAAGGTCGTGGAAAATGATATTTGTTTTAAGGTTTCTATACATTCTGTGAACGATATAAACAGGAGTATCTGCACCATTGTTTTCTATATCTTCAATAAAATAATCTCTTAACATGGGTTCAATCTCGTTGAAGCCCACAAAATCCCTGCAAAGATAATAGTATATTTTCTTGTAACTTTCATAAGACATGTCAATTCCAAGTTCAATTGCAAGGAATTTGAATCTTTGATCAATATAATCCAGCAAGCCCTCCAAATCTTTTTCTACGATTATATCAAAATTAATCATCTCCCTCATGGCTTCAAGAATTCTTCTCCTGTATTCTTCTTCAATGCTGTTCAGCAATGGCTCTTCAATATCATAAAGAACTTCATAATTTTTCTCATCCCAATAGATATGTGCAAAAGCAAAAGGAGAAATTAGAGCATACCTGATATCGATTTTTGATTTATCCTCAATTCTGACCATGTGGGGGATTTGCGGAGAAAAATCTATTTCTACTCTTGGAAAATTCTGAATACCTGTTTTTTGTTGCGTTGCCATATATTTATCCTATTTGGAAGTCCATTTGTGTTTTATTTCCGCCATCATTCGAGATTAGAACGTTGTAAGGTGTTGAAGCCTGTGAAATGACCTTAATTACATCTCCTCCGAGATAAGTCAGGTTATAACTCATGCTATAATTGAGAGTCATGTTAACCGAGCTTAAGTCATTTATTGAATGTGTAAGGACAGCAACGTTGCCAAAATTTACCTGCTTGTCCGGTTCACTGAATTGGTAATGACTATTATCCATGCTGAAAATTATTAGGTCATTTATGCTATCAATTGTCAATGAACCTGCTTTGAGATTTACCGCAACTCTTCTGGAATTACCGGGACCATTTTGCGCAAGCGATGACATGACATTATCGATATTGTTTAACATCGATATGGACTGCTGCAATGTTGACTTATCTTGAAGCTCCATAATTTTTGGCTGTACGAATGAAAGGACAAGTCCAATCATGACTAATGCGATTAATGTATAGATTACAGTCTCAACCCAAACCTGCCCCCTTTTATCCATATTATCCAGAGCAAATTTTAATTTAAATAATTAATGTAATTAAGAAAGTAAAAGGCAATTGTCTATTGTTGTCAATGTGTCAGAAGTGGAGCATTGCTGTCCTTTGATTAATGGAGCTATCTGAACTGAGTTTGGCACATCTGAACCACTCCAGCTATAATCGTAAGTCATGCCGGAATTTTTTCCAGGCAAAACCACTGATGCTGTTCCGTTAAAATATGTCAGATTATTGATAACCTGGGGAGTGTTTGTTATGGTTATGCTCTTGGATTGGCTTGGGCTGGAAATTGTTACCAAAATGCCATCAACAGAAATGTCCCCGATGTTAAGAGAAAATTGAATGCTGTTTGTTGAACTGTTAAAGCAGGTGTATCGTCCATTAAGATTAATGGTGTTAAAATTCCCAAAGCATGCGCTTGACTGGCTAATCTTGGAACTGACTAATCCGTTTACAACCGTCCATACAATTACAACAAGAACAATAGTTAGCACAATCAGAAGTAAAGTTGCAATAATGCTTGAGATGCCTTTGCGATTTTTGCAGAACATTTTATATCACAGAAACTTTGTATCCGTATTGGTCAGGACAGATGAATGATTTCTGGTCACCGTTGCTTACAGTTCCCCTTAGTACTGGGATTAAAACGATTTGAGTTGCGCCATTAATCTTGCTTGCAATATTTCCAGAGAAAACTCCGCCGGTTCTTAATCCGCTGCTAGGCCAATTGCTGATTAAATTTTTTATATCCTGTGTTGTGAAACTTCCTGCAGCTCCTTGGATTTGAACATTAAAACTAAAGATGGGGACATTTCCTGAATTTGAAAAAGCTAAATCTCCTCCGCTTGAATAACTCGCCTGAAATTGAACATCATTGCAGACGAGCTGAATATTTTCTCCATTAAATTTTGTAATTGCTTCCTGAGTAAAACTGCTGAACCAGAAAAAGACAATAACTCCAAGGGCGATAACAATTCCAATCAATAACACTGTCGCTATTACAGGTGAAACCCCCTTTTTATTCATTAATAATAAAACCTAAATTAGTTTATAAATAATTTGGTGACTCAACTGCAACTTACCGGTATGTCAATTTTTGCATTACTACAAGTTGCAGTTCTGCTTTTTCCATTATAATTAACATATCTGATTGGAATGATCTCTATTTTATTGATTGTTCCTGTAGCAATTGTGGGAAGATACAGAGACAGATTATAGCCGTTTACATTGAGACTTTCCTCTTTGCCCGGATCTAAAATATTATAATAACTGAAAACAATACTGTTTGACGCTTTATTGCCTGAAGGACCCATATAATACGGAGTTAAATCTATTGCAGGTATTTGCTGTGTCGTGTCATTTGATGCATGAACAAAATAACCTGAAATGCTGAATGTTCCATCGTTATCCAAAGAAAAATTAAGTGTGTTTAATGTGCAGTTGTAAACTAAATTTGATATGGAAACGGAAGTTCCATCCGGGCAGGTTAAAGATTGTTGTGGAACAAAAGTCTTAAGCCATCCGTATACAAATATGCTTATCACAACAACAATCGCAATTAATAAAATATATCCAATTATTTCACTAACTCCACGCTTATTTTTTATCATTGGCTTGTTGCAGTATAATTCTGTTCTCCTCCATTATTGGTCAAGACAAAATTAAAGTTCACACCATTATTCAATATAAACGGATACGGATTTCCATTGATTCCGATTATTACATTACTTCCAGGGACAAATGTCTTTATGTATGTTTTCCCCACGCTTACATTACTTGTATAATCAATTCCATTTAAAGTTACATTAGCATAATAAGCCTGATAAGAGAGGAATGTCATGTTGGTGGTGTTTCCAAAGAGAAAATAGAAATTGTCATTCTGAGAATTGTTTATGTATTGGTTTGAGAAATCTATCAAAGTGCTTTGGGTTTGTGTCCCGCTTAATTGGTTGCTCGTTGCATAGTCTATAATTTTGGAACTTTCAATTTTAAGTTCATCTCTTAAAAAATAAATATTTGGGGTTTGCTGCGATGATGCTGAATTTGAAACAATAACAAAACCAACTGCAATTGTTATCAGAACTATCGCTGCAATGAGATAGAATTGTCCCCTCTTATTCATTATATGATTAACAGAAAATAGTTTATTAACTTTTTTGAAAAAGTAGACCGGAGGGTTGCTGTGAATTCATTAAGCAGTTTACCTATCCTTTCTCAACTCTGCGCTCTGTCAAGCACCTTAACAAATGTTTAGGGCTGCTCCGATCAAGGCCTGACCCATTTTGCATCTGCAAGATCGAGACAGACAAAGTCTCAACGTCCGGAATTAGGGACCTTTAAATCCTTCTTCACATTCCTCCTTGCAGTTTGCCATGAAGCCCGTTTGCAATTAGCGGAGGGCTATCCCGCCAACCTGTCTACAAAAATCAGAACAGATAAGGGTATTTTAATGTTATGAATTAATGATGTGTTCATTAGAAGTCGTTACAATAGTGTCTCCATTAATGATTCTTGCTATTCTGACTATTTTACAGTCTTTCAGAAAATCACTAGGTTCTTTGTCAAGAAAGTTATAATTTAATGAAATCAATAAAACAATTGTAAAAACCAAAAGAAAAATCTTAAATTTTTTTCTTCATTTCTCCTTATACACAAATTTGTTTCTTATTCTTCTAAGTAGGCTCTTTGATTGATGGCTTTGTGCATATTTCAGTCCTTTGCTAAGCTTATACCGGTAGGCTAAGTCTGCAATAAATTCATAAAGCTTTTTTCCCGCGCTTTCTGATGGGGGTATTTCCAGTCTGTGTACTCTGAAATTTCCGCCTACAATGCCTTCTTTCTTTGCTCTGTCTATTACCTTTTCAAATCTATTGAGATGGCTTTTGGATGATGCAATTCCTAAATCTTTTACTCCTGTCTCTTTCAGAGTTTCTAATGAATAAAGAACATTGTCTAAAGTGCTGTTTGATTTTCCCTCTAATTTTATATTTTTTCTCTCCACTCCCGCTTGCCTAAGTTTTCTATAAATTTGCAAATCCTGTGCGGGGGTCCCCCCACTTATCAGCACATATTTTGCACCCCTTCCAAAATCATATTCTTCCAATGCTTTCCCCGTTCTTTTGGAATTTTCTTCATAGCCTCCTGTAGGAATCATTATTGCATCAAGGGTTTGCTTGGTTGCAAAGACAAAAAGAGATGCGACAATGAAAATCATGCTTGACAAATAGAGAAGAGAAGAATCTGTATTTATTCCGATAACTCCGCCGGTAAAGTTTGGATTGTAAGATAATAGAAATGAGATTACTGACAAAGTTAGAAATAAGAAGCCAAAAAACATTTTATTCCTCATTCTCATTTTTTAAATAAAGAACCGGGATATATAAAATTTATGCGGGAGACAGGATTCGGACCTGCGCAGGCACTAAGCCACAGGATCTTAAGTCCTGCCCGTTTGACCACTCCGGCACCCCCGCACAATTCCTTGCACACTAATTAGATTTAAAAAAGTTCTTATATTCTTATAATTATGCCCGAAACTTCTGATAAAAAAGAATTAATCGTCGAAGCAATAATAAAAAGTCTGGACAAAAAAAATGTAAGAATTAGCAGAGAAGAAATTCTAAGCAAAATAGAAGTCCCCCCTTCACCGGAAATGGGAGATTATGCTCTTCCATGCTTCTTCCTTGCTTCAAAATTGAGGCAGGACCCAACGGAAATTGCATTGGAATTAAGGTCTGTTCTTAAAAATCCAAGGGGATTCAAGGATATCCAGACTCGGGGTCCCTATATAAACTTCTTTCTCGACAGAGAGAAGCTTACAGATAATCTTGTTTCTGAAATTTTATCGGAAAAAGAAGATTTTGGAAGATTGAATCTTGGAAAAGGAAAAAACATCATGGTGGAATTTTCACAGGCAAATACTCATAAAGCATTTCATGTCGGCCATATAAGGGGGACCTCAATCGGAGAAAGTGTCTCAAGAATCCTGGAATTCTGCGGAAATAAAGTAATAAGGGCAAACTATCAGGGCGATAGCGGAATGCACGTAGCAAAATGGATTTGGTGCTATAAAAAATTTCATTCAAAAGACAAATTGAAAGATGACGAATCGTGGATTGCTTCAATATATGTGGGTGCTGTAAAGCGTTTGGAAAAAAGCAAAAAGTTCCAGAAAGAGGTTGAAGAAATAAACAAGAAACTGGAATCTGGAGATGCAGAATTATCTAAGCTTTGGAGACAAACAAGGGAGCTAAGTCTGAAGTCATTCCAGAAAATTTATTCGCAATTAAACACCCATTTTGATGTTTACTATTTTGAAAAAGACATGGAAATAAGAGGAAAGGAAATTGTTGAATTAATGCTGAAAAATAAATTTGCAAAAAAAAGCGAGGATGCGATAATAATAGATTTGCAGAAATACAATCTCGGTGTCTGGGTTTTGATAAGAAAAGACGGGACAATTCTTTATTCTGCAAAAGATTTGGCTCTTGTTGAAAAGAAATTCATAGATTTCCCCGACTTGCAAAAATCAATTTATGTTATAGCAAATGAGCAGGATTTGCATTTTAATCAGCTTGTAAAAACTCTGGAAATAACTGGTTTCGGTCACTCAGATAGATTAAAGCACATCTCTTTTGGGATGGTCCGCCTTCCAACAGGCAAGATGTCTTCGAGAACAGGGCAGAATATTCTCTACTCGGATTTCTTGAAGGAAATGACGGGGCATGCATCAAAAGAGATAAAGAAAAGATTCCCTAAATTAAAAAAAGAAATATTGGAAAATCGTGCCTTAAAGATTTCAATTGCCGCAATGAAATATAATATGCTTAAGCAGGGCGAACAGAAAAATATAATTTTTGATATTAAAGAATCATTAAACTTTGAGGGAAATTCCGGACCATACATTCTATACAGCTATGCGCGTGCAAGTTCGATTATAAAGAAGTCCAAAAAGAAACCAAACCCGGATTCAAAGCATCTTGATAAAAAAGAAATTGAACTTATAAAAAAAATGTCAGAGTTTGAAGATGTTGTCATGAAATCATTTGAAGATTTGAGTCCTTCTTGTCTCGCTAATTATTCTTATCAGCTTGCACAGGTGTTCAATGAGTTTTATCATGAATGTCCTGTCGTGAATTCGGAAAAAGAAAGTTTCAGAATTTCTTTGGTTGAAGCCTTCAGGCAGATTTTGAAAAATTCATTGTCTCTTCTCGGAATTGACGTTATTGAAGAGATGTAGAAAACTTATTAAATATATTGCATTATATATATTAAAATAAAAGGAGGTAAAAATGCCAAGAAGAAAAAGATCGGGAAGTCATCCAATGAAAGGTTTTCTGAATTTCACTGAATGGTTGATGGGAATACTAGTTTCTCTATCCGTGGGTTTCGCAATGATCGGCGGAAATTTGCTTATTCCGGACTGGCTTGGTGGAGCAATGGCCTCCATGGTTGTCGGTTGGGTAGTAGTGATAATGACTCTCGTGGGAGTAATTACCGCAATATTCAGCAAATAAAAGATCAATTTATTTTTATTTTTTTTATTTAATAAATTTTAAAAATTAGGTTTGTATTGAAGAAATTTTACTGTACAATGGGTTTCTTTTTGAATAAACTTAGAATTAATCCTAAAGCAAGACCAATTAAGAAGTAAATAGCTATTCTAATTAAATTAAATGATAAGCTAATATTAGACATAGACTTCAATTCATTGGAATTTAATATTACTCCTAATAACAATGGACCAAAATTAATTAATAGATAAGTACCTATTCCAACAAGTCCAAGAATTAACCCCAATTTAATTTTCATTTCACTGGTTTCAAATCTTTCCAGGCAAGCTCAAAGAATTGTTCAAGTGCCTGCGCAAAAAATTCTGTATTAATCCAAATTCCTATATCATAACTTGGATGGAATTTTTCATCGTCAAGAAGCATGAACATAAGCTGGGTTGAATCAATAATTACAAATCTCGCTCTTAATTTTTCTAAGTTCTTAACTTCAGCTACTTTCTTGAACTCTTTTGCAACCTCAAGATTATTATTGTCTATAGGTGCAGCCACTTTGATGACTACTCCTCTTTTCTTTGCTTTTTCAAGACTTGGCATTAATGCTTCCATCTTCCTGTTGATTCCTTCATGTGTTGTTACAATTGTGATGCTCTTTTCAGCGCCTCTTACCATCATATCTAATTGATTGTAAAGATTTTCTCTTCCTCTCAAGCTTCCGGATAATTCAGAGGGTTCAACAAATTTGACTCCTTTTGTAAACAGACTATTCAATTCTCCGAGAACTTCATCATCTCTTAATTTTTCCAACCTCGCCAATCTTTCTTTTGTATATGTTGATAAGTTTCTTTTTACTCTTTCAACAACTTCATCGGGTTTGATTGCAACAAACTTAATTGGTTTTCCAAGCTTCATTACAATAAATCCCTTCTTTTCAAGGCTTTCAAGAATATCATATGTTCTGGAACGTGGAACACCGGAAATATTGCTTAATTCTCCAGCAGTGCTATTTCCCCTCGACAAAATTGCTGTCCACACCTTAACTTCATATAAATTCAAATCAAAAATCTTTCTTAATCTGCTTAAAAATTCATCTTTTACTATCATTATGGTTTAGATAACAGGGTTTTATTTTTAAATATTGTTATAATCAAGGGGTAAAATAATGGAATTACCGGCCAGTAGTTATTTTTGAATTATAGCTATATCTCCTCTCTTATCTTTGATTTCAAAACTGATTTTATTTTTAAACTTTTCTTTATCAGTAGTGACTATTTCAAGCTCTTCGGAATTGGTTCTTTCTTTGATTAATTTTTTTTGTGAGTCAAGTATTTTCTTGAATTTTTCATCAGTTAAAATGTAAGTTTTAACCATGTCAGTCTTATTTAATCCTAATTTTTTTCTGAATGACTGGACTTGTCTGGAAATTTCTCTTCCATATCCTTCTGCTTCAAGTTCAGGAGTCATTTTTGCGTCAAGTTTTACAGAAATTTCTTTTCCTGTTTTCCACTCAATCTTCTTTACATTCAATTGCCCTAAAATTATCTTCTCATAATCTTTGTTTAATTTGTCTGGCGAATGAATTGTGATTTTTGAGAGAGGCCATTTTAATCCAACTTGGATTTTATCTCTTTCAGCCAGTCCTTTTTCAAGTATCAGAAATATTTTCATGAAGTTCTCTTCTAATTTCAAATCAATTTTCTTTGCATCCTGTTTTGGCCATGAACACAAGTGAATAGATTCTTCTTTCACAATTTTCTTTGCTCTGAAATCTTGCCAGACATATTCAGTTATGAACGGAACGATTGGAGAAAATAATTTTGCAGCCGTCAAATAAACTTCTTTTACAATGACCTGCGCTTCTTTATCACCTGAAGACAATCGGTCTCTCACAAATTGGACATATTTTCTGCTGAAATCATTAACTAAAAAATCTTGCAATTCCCTCGTAGCGGTATGTGGGCGCAAATTCTCCAAATCTTCCGTAAATTTCTTAACCAGAGAGTTAAGTTTTGAAATTATCCATCTGTCTTCAACTTTCTTGATAGATGCTTCTTTTGAATTCTCGACAAGATTGCTCAAATTATAAAAAATATTTATGTTATTTGTTGGCTCTTTGACAGCATTAAATCCGAATCTCATTTCTTGACTGGGGTCTTGTAGGCAATATAACAATCTCATCGGGTCTGCCCCCATTTTCTCAACAGCATCATTAAACCAAATTGCATTGCCTTTGCTCTTGTGCATTTCATTCCCTTTCTCATCTTTCAAAGTTTCATATCCAAATAAAGATTTGAATGGTGCTCTGCCGGTTATTGCCACACTCGCCCACATTAATGCATTGAACCATCCTCTTGATTGCCCTGGCATGCTTTCTGAAACCAAATCAGCAGGGAACCATTTCGTCCAATAATCTTTGTTGTTCAGATACTTCAGCGTTGAAAAAGGCACAATTCCCGCATCTAGCCAGGCATCTCCAACATCTTTAATTCTTTCAACTTCTTCACCGCAATGTGCACATTTGATTTTAATTTCATCTATCCATGGTCGGTGTACTTCCTTAAGATTATCCACTTTCTTTTTATCAATGGCCCTTTCTCTTAATTCCTTAAGATTTCCTGCAATAAATAATTCACCGCATTCGCATTCCCATATCGGCAAGGGCAACCCCCAATATCTTTCTCTTGATATCAGCCAGTCTCCCATATTTTTGAACCATTCTTCCTGTCTTATTTTTCCGTATTCAGGATACCATTTTACTTTTCTGTTTTCTTCAATGAGTTTTTCTCTAATCTCTTCGCATCTTACATACCATTCGCTCACGAGCCTGAAAACTAATTCTTCTCCGCATCTCCAGCAATGAGGATATCTATGTTTGTAAAGAACGATCTTGTAAACAAAACCGCGTTTCTCTAAATCGTCTAGAACTTCTTCATTAACTTGCGAATATTTTTTCTTGCTGAATTCTCCAAATCCTTTTGAGTAGACTCCATTTTCATCAAGCGGTGAAATCATATTGAGATGCAATTTTTTGCCTAGCTCATAATCTTCTGTTCCGCAGCCGGGAGCAATATGAACAATTCCTGTTCCTTCTTCTTCTGTTGCCAACTCCCATAAAACAACCTGATGAAGTGATGTTTTTTGCTCGGAGAAATCCTTGTAAGGCATTTTATAGCTCATTCCTTCAAGTGCTTTTCCCTTTTTTCTTTCGATGATTTTGTAATCGTTTACTAATTCATTCAGTCTCTTTTCAGCAATCCAGTAAAATTCATTTCCCTGCTGCACTTTTACATATTCAACATCTTTGTTTACTGCAATTGCAATGTCAGCAGGAACCGTCCATGGTGTGGTCGTAAAAATCAGGAAAAATTCATTCTTTTTTCCTATGACTGGAAATTTCATAAATAATGCATGATGAACAACTTCCTTGTATCCTTCAGTAACTATGTCATGTTTTGAACTAGCTGTTCCACATCGCCAGCACCATGGGACAGCATCTTTTCCTTTATACAGCCATCCCTTTTCATAATAGGTTTTTATGAGAAACCAATTGTGAAGATTGTTATTATCAGTCATAGTGTAGTAAGAATTTTCCCAATCCATCCATTGCCCTAATCGAATAGACTGCTCTGTTTGTATCTTTGAGAACTTTTCAACTCTCTTTCTGCAGGAATTGACGAAATTTAATATTCCGAATTTTTCAATATCTGTCTTGTTTTTCAATCCAAGGTCTTTTTCCTCTTCTCTTTCAACCCAGAGTCCTTGGCTGTCAAAGCCATTCTGATATCTCTGTTCAAACCCTTGCATTGCCTTGAATCTCTGGAATAAGTCTTTGTATGTTCTCCCCCATGCATGATGCACCCCCATAGGATTGTTTGCGGTTATCGGTCCGTCGATAAAACTGAATGTTTTTCCACCTTTGTTCTTCTCTCTAAGTTTGTTAAAAATCTTTTTATCCTTCCAAAATTTGAGAACTTCTTCTTCAATTTTCTTGAAATCGTACATATCTGTTATACATTTCTTATATTTTTAAATAATTCTCAACACCAGATTATGTTTTTAAATGCTATTTAAGTACCTATTTTATGTTAAAAACAATAGAGCAGGAAATAAGCGAACTACCCTCTAATAGCCAAAAAAAATTTGCAAAAACAATGACCGAAGTTTTAAGTGATAACTTTTGGCTAAGATCAAGGGGATTAGAGAACTCCACTCCCTGGATGGTTGCATTTGTCTTATATAACGAAATTTTTGAGGGAGACTTTTCCTATTTGCATATGCGTGATACTTACAAAAATTAACTAAAACTTCTTAGAATTTCTTCTTCCATAAAGTGCAATTTTCCAGAAATTATAAAACAAAAAGGCGTTTGAATTTCTTTGTCTTTTATCTCATTAAAAGTTCCATAAAATATTTTGCCTTCTTTTGTTCCTAATCTTGAACAAACAACTATTTTATCAATCTTCAATTTCTTTCTTTTAACTGCTTCTTCAAGTCTGCTGATTGCATTTTCAAATTTCATCCCAATATCAATCAGGATAAGTGAATGAGCACCTATCTTTTGATTATCTTTTACTGTCTCAATAAAACTATTCGCTTCAAAATTAGGCAGACTTGTGGTTTTTCCGAATTTATATAACTGCAATCCTGTTTCAGCAATAGCATCAAGGATTGAAGCATTTTGAATTATTATATATTCTATTCCTCTTTTCTTGGCTTCCTGAATTAAAGAGATATGTGTTGTCGCTGTCAATGGATTTCCATAAACTAAGAGACAGACATCATCTTTCTTTGCAGTTTCTAAGACATTGAAGTTTTCAACAAAATCACGATTTGCCATTAGAACCTTTTTCTTGATTCTTTTTTCCAATTCTTCAACTTTGTAAGGAAATTCAACAGTATAGTTTTCTAAATATGCTTCTTTGCATCTTTTTATTGCTTTCAATCCTTCTTGTGTAATGCTTTCTTCGTTTAAACCCAAACCGATTATGTATAGCATAAAATTAGAAAAGAAAAGTGGTTTTAAAGTTATTTATTAATCGGAGGTGCGGAACCTTTGGTCCTGGTCTTCAGGCTCCTGCTGGTAACTACCATGAAAAATAAGAAACTAAACAATAAAGCATCATTGCCAAGAATCAGAGTAATAATGGCTCCAATTGCGCAAATGAAGATTATTATTTTGAACCATCTCTGCCCGATTTTTGATTCGTCTTTTGTTACTTTTGCCAAAATGTTTCCAATAAAGAATCCGATGAGTAATATGGAAATTCCTATTAAAATATTATAGATTTCCTGCATGAAGAATAAAACGATAT
The DNA here is from genome assembly GCA_964544395.1 of Candidatus Woesearchaeota archaeon. Taxonomy (GTDB): domain Archaea; phylum Nanobdellota; class Nanobdellia; order Pacearchaeales; family GW2011-AR1; genus JAKLIN01. The sequence goes on along the minus strand of CAZJAO010000008.1, from coordinate 3,501 downwards.
ATCCTATTTAAACATCACTAAATTTTTAAAATTAAACACTCTACTTTTTCAATGGAATATAAGAAATTCCTCGTAGTAGCGAGCAAAAAAGATAAGGCTGGAATCAATATCACTACACGATTGTCCCAATTTCGTGAAAATCCGATGCTTTCATCAATGAAACAGGAAGGAGGTTACGATTTTTATCTTGTTGATGAAGAAATAATCTATACTCAAAATATTAATCAGGAGAAAATAAACAAATACGACTTCATAATTTTTGCTTCAAAACATACTTCAGAAAATAAAGAGAAAACGCTTTCCATTCATTCTCCAGGAAATTGGAGAAAAGCGGACTTTGGGGGAGAAGAAGGAAAGATTTGCAGAACTTCTGCGCTATTTCAGAAGCAGCTTTTTGAAAAATTGCAAAAGAATGCGGAACAGTATCATATAGAGAAAGATTATGCAATAACAATGGAAGCGACTCATCACGGACCATTTATTGACAAACCTTGCCTCTTTATTGAAATTGGCTCAACAGATGTTGAATGGAATGATCGGAGGGCGGGATTTGTCGTGGCAAAAGCAATTTCAGAGGCAATAAAAGAATATCATGAAAATCCCTACAATGAAGTTGCTATTGCAATTGGCGGACCTCATTATTGTCCGAGCTTCAATAAAATCCAGATGACTTCAAATATTGCAATTTCTCATGTTATTCCTAAATATGTCTTTCCTCTTACAGAAGAAATGATAAAAGAGGCAATTCAGAAAACAGATGAAGAAATTGATTTTGCGCTCCTTGACTGGAAAGGCCTTGGTAGTTCAGAAGAGCGTGATAGGATTCTGGAAATTTTAGATCGCTGGTATTTGCAATACCGAAAAACTGGAGACATAAAGAAATAGTTTTAAATATTAATTCTTGTTTTAATAATCGTGGATAAAAAAATTGAGGAGAAGCTATCTGCACTTGATCCCCGTTTCAAGAAAAAGATCCAGGATTTGTTTGAATCAATAAACGAGTCTGTTTCAATGCTGTACGATGTGGCAATTCATGATGAAAAAACCGGCTTGTATAATAACAAATTCTTTGAGACGGTTTTTGAAATGGAAGCAGAGAAGGCCAAGAGGGGGCAGCAGAAACTTTCTTTGATAATGACTGATATAGATCACTTCAAGCAGATAAACGATACCCTTGGGCATATGAAAGCTGATGAACTCCTAAAAAGACTTGCAGATGTAATGAGAAAGCAAATTAGAAAATCTGATATTGTTTGCAGGTTTGGAGGAGAAGAATTTATAGTACTTCTTCCTGAAACAAATTTGGATAAAGCAAAAAAATTTGCAGTCAGGTTAAAAGCAGCAATACATGCTGACCCTGTTTTGAAAAAAAATCATGTGAATGTAAGCGGGGGAATTTCTCAGTATAAAGATAAAGAACCAAGAAAGAACCTAAAGGAAAGGGTAGACCAAGCATTGTACAAGGCAAAGGAAGGCGGAAGAGATAGATTTGAAGTTATGAAATAAGTTCTAAGGAGAAGGAATATCTGTGCTTGCTGAAGGAGCAACATCTGTTTGTGGTTGCCCTGGAGTCAAATCTAAATTGCTATATTTCCCGACAGTTTGCTGCAATGCAGAATTATTTGCAGCCCAAGGGGCATTTAGCGCCTGATACGGGCTACTGGAACTTGTATTATTTCCATTGCTAAATATAAGATAAGCCCCGATTCCAAATAGAATAATCATGATTGCAATAATTATCCAAAATTTTTTCATTTTATTATGTGTAAAGCCTGATTCATTAGTTGTACAATATCTTTAGATGCTTTTTGTATATCGCTGAATATTTGTTGTCCTTGCCCATTCTGATAATTAGTAGTTCCAATAGAATTTAGGATTGATTGGGCATCGGACAAATACTGCTGAGCTTGTAAGAGGAGTGTATTGTCAAGATTTAATGCAGCCGAATTATTCTGTAAATCTGCCAAAACTATGCTCAACCTTGCAATATCGAATTTAGCATCCAAGTGGAAATTTGATACATTAACGCAGCCATCAAATAAGCAATAACTCTTCAAAGCATCCCTTACTTGCTGAGCACTGCTGGCATTTGCAAGGGTATTTTGAAGGGGAATTATAATCTGGGTTTGTGCATCCTGCAAAAGCTGATTCAAAGAGGTTACATCAAAACCCTTAGCAGCCAAGGCATCAGTTTTATTTTGAAAATTGTTCATCTGGATTTGATACGCATTCAATCTCTCGTTTGTTATATTGATATAATTTGTTTCTTCACATAAGTCATAGATGGATTTTAATTGATTATAAGAAGAGATCAGTGCAGCTCTTCTGCTAAGAGAAATTCCACTGACTTCTTGTGTTGGGACAGATGAGATTGCATTTCTAACATCATTTGAATATTGCCCCTTTACAAAATCTTGAATATCGCTCGCATTTCCAAGAGATTGGACCTGAGACAAATCGTTTTGAAGTGCATTTAATGATGTCTGCAGACTAGATGAAGCATTTGGAAATTCCGAAACAAATTTGTTTATCAAGCCGATGTTGAAGTTAATTCTGCACATGGCTTCCTGTGAAAAATATTGTGATGTCTTAATCTGATTGGTTCTTTCATCTTCCTTATTTATTCCTATATTTGTTAAAGGGATAGGGTGAGGAATTGTAGTTTTGTCCGTTACATTTCTGATGACATTATTATCCTCTGAAGATGAGTTTTTATTGGAGGTAGAAGAATCAGAATGATTAGTAGAATTAACTGAACTTGATGCGCCTAAAATCGTAACTGGAAAAGACTTAAATGTCGTTCCTCCTGAACTGTCAAGTGTAGAAACATTTACAAAATAAGTTCCTCCCTGATTTGGATTTGTTACATCAAACCAATAATAGCCAAAAGAGGCATTGGATAAGATTACTTCTGATGATGACAAATTCTTAAGATATATATCGCCATGAGTGTCTGCTCCTCCATAAACCCCGATATTAGAAGAGCCCGATGACGATGAATAACCAAAACCAAGAGTAAAGGTGGTTATGTTAAGTTGGATCAAACTTACTGTAGGATTAGTATTGTTTATTGTCACATTAATTGTATTATCTTGTCCTGGTTGATTTGTAGAATAAGTTAAAGAAATAAATGGATCTGCAAGAGCAAATGAGACTGCTGTGATACTTAGAGCTAAAAAGATAATTAAGGAAAATCCGAAGCTCTTTTTCATTAGTACCTAACAGATTTTGTTATATTTAAATATTATTACGCCCAGTGCAGGAATCGAACCTGCGAGCCCCGAAGGGCGCGGATTAGCAATCCGCTGCAATACCATTATGCGAACTGGGCATATTAGGACTAAAATTACTGATTTTAATGGGATTTAAAGTTTATTATTTTATGTTTTTGCTAAAACTTTATATATTATTTTCCTATTAGGTTAGTAAAAGAGATGAAGAAAATTACCATCGGATATATCTTCTATGAAAATCGCCTTAGGCATGATGAGAAAGCTTTTC
>CAZJAO010000007.1:0-32554 GCA_964544395.1 Candidatus Woesearchaeota archaeon | reverse complement strand
GGCTACTGCAATTGCTATTCCAATTATTCCGCCCCCTGCTGCACTTCCCCAGAAACCAGCTGATGCTGCACTTATTCCTAAAGTGGTCATAAGTTGAGGAACTTCTAAAGCTCCAAATACAGCGCCCGCAGCCATAAACTGAAATGCTGTTGCCGCGTAATTCCATTGGTCTCCTGGCTTCACTCCCAATAAATTGCTTTTAATAAAACCTACAACATAATAAACGCCAATCGCAATTCCTGCATTTAGGGCTAAAGTTGTTATGAATGATCCAATTTTATCTCCAATTGCTTTCCAGTCTGTAGGTGTTTGTTCAGCTTGACATGTATAAACATCACCTGTACCGGTACATTGAAGACCCGAAGCACAATCACTCCCCTCAGCGGCAGAATTGCAACCACCTCCCGCAGTCACTGTACCTGAACCTGTTTGAGTTTGGGAGTTTGCTGCTGGTGGTGTGCCTGAACCTTTAGCTATATTGAATATTCCGTTACATATATCCTGTGATAATCCTGCAGCCAAACAAGCTTGCATACTTGAAAATCCTGAAGCGGGAAGTGCATTCGCAGGTGCTGCATTTGTTACTGGAGGGGCCTTAGATCCCGCAGGAGCAACAGCACAAACAGGATTGGTAAGAGAAGTATCACAAAAACCACTTTGGCAATCATCAGGGCCAATGCATTGGATTCCAAGAGGCAATGATAATGCAGAGGGTCTACTTGCACAAGCTGTTCCATCACAATAGCCACTCTGACAGGTAGGATTATCCCCTACCCCGGCACATAAATCTCCTAAATTTCCTGTAGACTGAGATGAAGGGGCAGGATTATTTAACCCACTCTTTGCAGCACTTGCGCCGGCAGCAAATGTGCTTTGTGTGTCTCCTGTTCCCGGGCCAAGAAGAATATTACCATTAGGACTTACCCAATACCAACTCCCCCCCTGATTGATGTAACTTCTACCATCTCCTCTTGAGGCATGCATTGAATCACTAACGGTGTATATTACTCCTCCATAACAAAAAGTATTTGTCGTTCCAATTTGCCCAGAGCCACTACAGGATACATTATCGGCACTAACAAATCCTATTGAACTTCCGATAATATAAGTAAATGCGACAGTCCCTACGATTAAAATTAATATTTGGCTCAAAGCCATTGCTCCTTTTTTGTATAACTTTTTAGCCATGGATTTCTTCTCCCGTTTGATTTGCGACAATAACTTGGAACACATCACTTACTCTATTTGCACCATTAGTTCCGATATAATTAACACTTATACCGCAATCTCCCTGTGCCTTGCAGAGATTTGACAAGCTAGTTTGCCAGTTTGTAACTATCTCTGGTTTATTAGGGTCATTATAGTCTCCTAAACAGGTAATAGTTGAAGATTCTCCAAATATAGTTCCTCCTTCAACTCTCCAAAATCTTGTTGCCGCATCTGTTGGGGATTGAGTATAATTTACGTAACAAACTCTGCTTGCAGCCCCGCATGTATTTGAAGGAGTTGTATCAAATCCATAAGGATATTTTGGAACACATGAAGCTTCCATTCTTGTATCTCCTGGTCCTGAAGTTGGAACAAGCAAATCTTGTGACTGGTCCCAGACCATAGGCTGTCCGGCAGAATCTTTCAAAACGCTTGCTCCTGTAACCCATTGACAATCTCTTTGGTCTGTATTCAAACAATCTTTGCTGCTATTCTGTGCAAAACAGAATGTCCATCTGTTATAAACGAATTGGGCATTGTTGAATTGAATTCCTGAACTTAATGTTGTTTGATTTTGAATGCAGATGTAATTTCTATATTGGGCCTGAACTTCAGTTGTTACTCTTCCATTTGCGCAAATGAAAAGAACTTCTGTATCTCCGGGATTATTGCCTGTTTTATCATAAGTTGAAATACCATTTGATCCCATCGTAGATAATGTTATTCCTGATGCGACTGAGACTGAAGTATTCCCATTATTGAACGTAATTGGAATATGTCCGTTTGGTTCTAATTGAATAAGAGGATTACCACTTGAATCTGCTGTTTCCAAACCGCACCAACTTTCACCGTTCTTAGGCGTTCTTCCATACTGTGTATTAAATAATGAAACGAATTGGTCTGAAGTGGATACACAATTTACATTTCTGCAGATGTTATTTCCGTAAGCAGGAATATTTCCTCCATCGATTGCGCTGTTGTATTGCATGCACGTGCTTCCCGAAAGATAATTGCAATATCCATTTGTTGTAGATTCAATATTGGCACTATCCCCTATATCTAATGTAACTCCATTTGTTCCTGCAACATAGCTCCAGTAATTAGTATCACTAACTCTGTTTGCATCGTAAACATTTGCCTGATTTCCGCAACTGTCTATGAAATAAACCTGATCTGCTGTTTTTAAGCAGGTAGTTTGTTTGGTCATTGCACAGTTTGTTCCCAGTGTTGGGTTTGTGCATAAGAAATCTTGATGGAATGTTGATGAACTAATGCTCTTGCAGGATTGTCGTGTTGTGAATGTGCATGTCCTTCCATTTCCAGTATCATAAACACATGCTCCTTTTGCCTGAGGTTGTGCACTTGAAATACAATCTGCCTCATTGTTTACATTTGCATTGAAGGTTGTATTAACGCCATATAGAGTAGGATAACTATTGCATGCAGCTTTGGTTGTGAAAGAGGCTTGGTCTCCAATTAAACAGCATCCAATTTGGCATACGGGTGTGCTACTTGGAGCAGTGCTATACCAGGTTCCTCCCTGAGCAGAGTTGCATGTTGCCTGTGAAGAAGGCAAGCAGGTTCCAGTTTGAACATTAACACATGTTCCCGTCTGGCAATATGTTGTAGCCTGACATGAAGTTTGTGAATAAGCATAATTTGTATCAACTTGAGATAATGGAACATCCTGGCACCATGCACCATAAGTTGTGTGTTGTGCACAATAAGTAGAGACTGCTGGAGTTGTTGCAGCAAGTGCAATTGAACTTTGCAAAACTATAAAGCTGATTCCAAATAGTAAAATTCCGAAAATTAAATTATTCTTTGTTTTCATTTTAAAATCCTGGGGGTATTACATAACCCCTTGTTGCAAATTGGAACATTTCTCCTGTATTAATATTTGTCAGGATATAAATCTTAGTGCCGTCGCTGTTTCTGTTGCCTGCAGCGGGATCATTACGCGAACCAACTTCTTTTTTCTCGACAATTAAATTGTGATAATAAAGCATATATGTTTGTGCAGGGGCATCACCATAAGTTGCCTCCCAATTTAATATGCTGCTTGTAATGCTCAAGAAATCATAAAGATTATTACTGACTACTGCATTTAATTGTTCATATCTTTGCGTGGTATCTTTTGTTAAGGTTAATTGATTGTTGAACGTAACGATTACTCTTCCGGGAAGAATATCTACGACAGTAGAGCCTTTTACAAAGTTGACCGTATATCCCCTATTTTGATAATTTTTCTGTAAGTCTGCAAAACACGAATCTGCTGTTGATTGCAAATTAGTTTGAATTTCACTTTCAACATGTTGCTGTAATAATGGTTGTTGCATCACACAGGGCAGATAATCTTGGTTGTTGTAGCAGAGATAATCGACGGTATAAAGCTTGTTTGTAATTTCATTGTAATAAGAATAATAATTTTGAGGGGCAATACTTCCTCCCTGCATTGACAAATTTGAAATGATTGTTTTTATTTTATCCTGTACGCAGCTCTGGATAAAACTTTGGGGGTCGCTTATTCCCAGAAAAGCAGATTTTATTTGCGGGTATAAAAAATAAACCAATGCAGCAGCTCCGACAATAATAACTCCGAGAATAATAAAAATAGTAACTTGTCCTCTTTTTGAATTTATGAATTCAAAACTAGTTCCTCTTTTTTCACTCATGAAATTTAGATGATAATATTCTTTAAAAATTCTTCGGAGATTATCTGAACTTATTAGTCAACGGTCTCAACTCGTGGAGCAAGAATAAAACTTAATTCAAGACTCGCAGATCTCAAATCCATCCTTAATGGATGGTCATCAGAGAATTTTAGAATTGTTTTTTCAAAAAGTTTTGAACCTTTTGCAAATTTCTGAAGATATTCCAAGCTGTATCGTGATTTGCAATTTGGAACTTCAGAAGTTATCTCTGCCTCATCGCCTGAAAATTCAGAACGTGCGGAATTCATTCCCCTGGCTTCAATTACAAATTTATTGTCTTTTATTACAAAAGAACAGGCATCTGCAACAACCGCGCAGTCTTCAATAGAGTCTACAAAGTCTGTGGAATTTAATTTCACGGCAGTGCTGAATTTTAGATTGGGAATTTCCTTTTCTTCCCTTTCAACATCAATCAGATTCAGAGTAAAATTTCTTTTTATTCTGTCCTGGATTTGAATACTCAGCAAATTTCCTTTCTTTTCAAGAATTACAGAACTTCCCGAGCTGCATCTTCTGAGAATCTTCTTTAGATTGTCCAGATTAATTCCAAGGACTTCGGGGCCTGTTTCAAATTGTGAAAAAGAGCTTTTTGGAATTGTAAAACCAACCATAGCCACATTTGCGGGGTCTATTGCATTAATATTAATTCCAGACTCATTTACCTTCATCCTAACCTCCGTAACAAGTTCAGAAATAACATCTATAGCCTTAATCATAATTGCAGGACTATCCATCTTCACTATCATATTATTTTCAATAAGAATTCACTTTTAAGTATTGTTGTTTTTAAGAATAGTGTAATTATATAAAGATTTAAGCCAAATAATTTTATGGATGAAATACCTAATCCAAAAGAGCAAAGAATCAGGAAAATCACCCATTTATACTACTCCCGGCCAGAGGTTCAGGAAGCCCTTTTCGAATTCTCAAAAGATAGGGAAATTTGCCCTAGATATTTTGAAGGTTTCGGAAAACGTCCGGATTCAATGCAATATCCCAATGATGTTTTTGAGCTTGTGAAGAAAGGGGCAACTTCTTTTCATTGTTCAGAAGAATTATGGAAAGATCCATTGAAAATAGAAACAGGGATGAATGAAAAGCAATTGAATGAAATTCGAAAGGGCTGGGACCTGCTTATTGATATAGATAGCAAGTATATTGATTACAGCAAAATTTCAGCCCAGCAAATAATCAAACTCCTGAATTTTTATGGAGTTAAGCACGTTGGAGTAAAATTCAGCGGAAGCAAGGGATTTCACATTATTGTTCCATGGAAAGCTCTCCCAAAAGAAATTAATGGAATCAAGACTTCAGAGAAATTTCCTGAATGGGCAAGAATCGTTGTCCAATTTATTACAAATTCTGTTAAAAAAGAATTAATCGATAAAATTACAGATTTGTCAAGGCCTAACAAATATATAAGAGATTTTCAGGTTTCAGAGGAAGTTATGCCCGACCTTATTCTTGTATCTCCAAGACATCTTTTCAGAATGCCTTATTCGCTTCACGAGAAAACTGCTCTGGCAAGTGTAGTCCTGTCAGAAGAGGAACTCAAGAATTTTCAGCTTATGGATGCCAGTCCCATGAAAGTTAAAATTAAGAATTTCATGCCTGATTCAAGAGAAGGAGAAGCATCAGGACTTTTTATGGAAGCCCTAGATTGGTTCAAGAGCAAAGCAGATGAAAAAAGCAAAATAAAAACAAATGCTGATGGTACTCCTATTGCGTTTAAGCCAATAAAATTTGAAAAACTTTCCGAAGCCAATTTTCCTCCGGCAATACAAAAAATTCTTCTGGGAATTAAAGATGGAAAGAAAAGAGCTCTGTTCATTTTGATAAACTTCTTTAGATTTATTAACATGGACAAAGAAGAATTTGAAAAAAGAATTTTTGAATGGAACAAAAAAAATGTTCCGCCGTTAAATGAGGGGTACATTCAAACGCAATTATCCTGGAGTCTCAGAAAACCGCCTGTTCTTCCCCCGAATTATGATAAGGATTATTACAAAGGAATTGGAGTGATCCCGACATCTGAAGAAATTCATTCAAAAAATCCAATCAATTATATGATAAAAAAGAATTTCAAATCTCTTGTCAAATAATGCGAGGATAATTTTAAAAAGTTGAATTGATTGTTTTCCTAATGAAAAAGAGTGTGCTGTTTGTAATTGTCTTAGCTCTATTTTTATTCCCCGTTATCGCTGCGCAGGTTAATGATACTCAAATCAACAGCGGATTTGCATGTCTTAATAATAAAGTCGGTGATTGCACTGCTCTCTCGATAAATGAACAAATATTTACATCGCTTGCTAACGGAAAATGTACGAGTTTGATTGCAGGAAGTTCAAATAATGGCTGCTGGCCTTCAGGTTCCTGTGACGTTAAAACAACAGCACAGGCAGTTTTGGCTTTGCACAATTCAGGGTTGTCAACTTCAGCTTCTGAATCATGGCTTGCATCTAAGCAGATAACCACCCCCGATATTAATTGGTATATGCAAATAAACACAAATACAAATTCATCCTGTTCTGTTTCCTATTCTGGCGGTTCTTATCCTGTTGGGATAAATGCGGATAAGACTCTCAATAGTAATGGAGCAGGAAGCTGTTTGACTTTATCTCCAAATAATAATTGGCTTTCAATCTCTTCTACCTGTTATGGAACTCAATTTACAATTTCATGCAATCAGCCATTTGCTATAACTAATCTATATCAGAGACAGAATTTCCCAACAATTTATGTTTCAAGTTCTTCAAGCTCCGCTTCATCTGGTGTAAAAGTAACAGATTCGGTTAACTCTTCTTGCTTTGGTTCTGGAAGCACTTGTGATTATGAAGCAACTTTGTGGGCAGCATTGGCTTTGGACTCTCTTGGAAGAAATATTGATTCCTTCCTTCCTTATCTGACTGCAGAAGCTAGTGATACTCTGAATCAGCAATTTCTTCCTTATTCTTTTTTGTATTCTTTGACTTCTTCAAGTGATTATCTTAATACCCTGTTGTCTCAACAAAAAACAGTTGATACCAATAATTATTGGGATCAAGGAAGTTCATCTGGCCCTTATTATGATACCGCATTGGCATTGCTTTCAATTCAATCGCAGAATCCCCCCGGAAAATCAAATGCATTGGATTGGCTGATGAGTACACAAGATTCAGATGGTTGTTGGAATTCTGGTAATATCTTAGATACAGCATTTGTGCTCTATTCAATATCTGGTTCAACTGTTCAGCATACTTCAAGTGCGGACTGTATCTCTGCTGGTGATTATTGCCTTTCTGGTGTGAATTGTAAGCAGGCAGGCGGAACTAACTTGGGATATACTTGTTCAAATTCATTGAATGTTTGTTGCAGTAAGAATATTGTTGTTCCTTCTTGTTCTTCACAAAGCGGACAAATTTGTGTTTCAGGTCAAACCTGCCAGGGAACCCCCACAAGTTCAAATGATGCAACTTCGGGACAAACTTGTTGCATAGGTACTTGCATTACTCCTGTTTTAACAGCTAGCAATTGTGAATTAGCTAGCGGTTTATGTCAAAGTAGTTGTAATAATGGTCAACAACAAACTTCCGATGCTTGTGCCTTAGCTAGTGAAGTTTGCTGCAAGTCACAGCAGGGTTCAAGCACACTTTGGATTTGGATATTGGCTGTTTTGATTGTATTGACCTTGATTGGAATAGTTTCTAGAAAGAAATTAGGTGTTTTATGGTTTAGAGTAAAATCCAAATTTAAGAAAGGCGGAAGCAGACCTCAGCCATCGGGATATCCAAGACCACCATTCCCCCCTCGTCCTCCAATGACTTTCCAAAGAAGACCTATGCCCCAACAGCCTCAAAGGCAAAAACCTTCAGAGATAAATGATGTTCTTAAAAAACTCAAAGAGATTGGGAAATAAATTTATTAATCTCCTTTCTTTAGCCTGATGATGAAAAAGAGCTCCATTTTTATTTTACTTTTGCTGATTTTGCCTTTTGTTTCTGCAGTTCAAATTAATATGAAGTCTAATTATACCCAGGGCGAAACTCTGATCGCTTCTGTCTCAGGAAATTTTCTTACTCAGATTCAGCAGCAAAATGTTTTTTTGTACAATGGGCATGTAAGAATTTCATTTATCCCTATAGTTCAGAAGATTGAAGGGACACCATATATTTATGGGCAACTGGACGGAAAATCTCCTGGAAATTATTCTCTGATAATAAGCGGCATAACTTATTCAGAATCCGGAAAAACTAATAGCAGCGATATAATCCAAAACTTTACGATTACGAACAGCTCTGCAGATTTTTCCATTGACCCTGGAGTTGTTGCATCAAGCAATAATTTTGCAATTAATGTTCAGAATCTTGCAGGCAATTCAATTAGTGTCAGCTCTTTCCTTGAGAATTCAACAATGACTCCTGCAAGTTCGGGGATATTTGGAGCTTTATTAGGAGAAAGCTCAGCTTCTCTGACTCCCACAACGATAACTTCTATAAGCTCAGGACAAACAAAACAAATTTTATTTTCAGTTAATGCTTCAGACCAGGATCAATTAATTTACGCAGCATTTGAGACAAATAATACTGTATATGAAATCCCTGTTTTTATTACTGCAAATGCGACTTCTCAAAATAATTTTCAGACCCCATTATTATTCGAACCGCAGCAGGAAACTTTCTCGATGTCAACTAACTCTAATTCGTCATCTTTCCTTTTGTTATACAATTCTGGTCAAAGCCAGATTGTGAATTTGTCTGTTTCAAATAACCTGCAGTCATATGTGTCTGTTCCAGGAACCGTAAGTCTTGGAACTAATTCGAGCCTGCTTATTCCAATTAACATTACTTCCAGCCCAATTGAAAATATTATCGAAGGACAAATTGCAGCAATGTCTCCAAATTCAACTGCTTATTTTACATTAACATTAAATTTTTCAAATAGCTATGTCCTTCCTCCAAATGGAACAACATTATTCCAGACATGCTCTCAACTTAGCGGAATATTCTGCAATAACAATGAAACATGCAGCGTTCCGACCCAGAATGCGGAGGATGGGACATGCTGCACTGGAACTTGCCAGCCAATTCCGACTAATTCATCGGGGATAATTATCTGGATTCTAGTTGTACTAGTAATTTTGATTGTGATATTCTTTTTGATTAGAAGATATAGAAAAGCGAAGAGACCATTCAATCTGCTTGATATTGCGAGAAGAAAGAAGTGATTATGCAGACGTATAAATGTGCGCCTTTTTCTGTTTTAAAAATTCGCGATAATTCTCGAGATATTTTCTGTTTCCTTCAGATTGGTCTATAATTTTCCCTCTTGAATCATAAATTAAAATCACTGTTTCTCTTTCTTCTCTTTCCCGTTCAACTTTTGCATCCGGTGATTCTTTAGAAGGTTTTCCAGCATTAAGCATCTTTGAGACAATACTGCGTCCATAAGCCATGATTGCATATGTTGTACTCTCAATTCCACTCATTTTTTCTTTTTTTGTTTCTTTTCCTTAGATTCTTCTTTTTTCTCAGGTTCCATTACAGCTCTAAGTTTGCTTTCAAGAATTGCTTTTTCAACTTGCAAAACCCGTGCAACCTCGTCATATCCATGGAGTCTTCTGATTAATTCATTTAGGAGATCTTTAAGGTCATAATTAGAAATTGCAAAATTACTTGGGGAAAGTATTTCTATGTGAGCGGGCATGTATTTGAACATCAAAAGAGCTAGGTTAATCAGACTTTCAGTTTCAACTTCCAGCTCGGCAAAACTTACATAGAAATCATTTTGTTCAGCAATTTTCACGCCTTCTTTAGTCTGATTTGCAATTCCTGAACTTTCTTCCATTTTCTTTGGCTCTTTTATGTTTTTATTTTTGATAATTATTCCTGGTTCATTGCCCATCTGCTTTATGAGATTATCTAAGGTTTCCACTAAATATTTTGCCGGTTTTCCAATTATCTCTAAAATCATCAACGCGCTTATTTTCTGTTTTTCTTCTCTCATTTTATTATTGAACTTCTGTTTTGTGTCTTCTTATTTTTTTCGCTGCAAATAAAAATCCAAGCAATACACTAAATGCAATAAATCCATACAGTGCGATTCTTTCCGAACTCCAAACATTATCATTACTTTTTATATCTTTTGATGAGGGAGGCTTTGCACAAAGGAATAATCCTGCACAAAATTCAACTTAAGCCACACAAGACTCAAAAGTTGCTTATATTAACAAAAATATTGAAAGTATTAAACCTGCCACCAGTTTAATCATAGTACAGATAATGCAAGACCATATTTATCTTTTATTATATTTAATATTAAAATCAGTATACTCCACTTTTCCTTTCTCCTTTGAATCTTTTGCAATTAATATCCGTGAAAAAATTTTATTTTCAAGAAGCCACAGGCACATTCCTCTTTCCTTTGGGTCAAGATATCCCTGTCCTTTGGCTTCCACACCGATTACATCAAATCCTTCTCCTTCTCTTTTAAAGCAAACAAAATCAGGAAAGCCCGTTCCAAGACTAAGGGCTTTCAGAAAAGGATTATATTTTCTTTTTGCAGGGACTAATTTTCCTATACTTTCCTGTCGGTCATAATCAACAGTATTCATCCATTTAGTTACAGTCCAGCCCATGTTTTCCAAATCAAGCCTGACTTTTGTTTCAAATCTTTGCCCCTTGGCTCGGGATTTCTTTCCCTGCAAGGATCTATCACTTACTTTTGGAGGCATGAAATAAAAAAGAAGAAGTTGTTTATTAATTTTACATTACAAGTCTCGTGCCTGCAAAGTTCTCCGTCCGTTTGCTTTGGCTCTTTTTATTCCCGCTTCAAGAATATCTTCAACTTTTCTTTCCAAAGCTGTTTCAACTTCATCAGCTACACTGGAGACAGAATCTTCTTTGTCTAAGTCTTTGACCGCTTTCCGTATATTAGATTTTATTATCAATCCCATTTAATGCAACCCTATGACAAAATTTGTAATTACGCTATAACTATCCACGATTAATCCGCAGGCTCCGATTATTATAAGTATTATCGAAGCAGTTGTCTCTCTTTTTCTCAGCGATATACCTAAAACAAGAAGTACTGTAAATGAAATTAATCCTAAAAAATCAAAGTCTTGTGCCGGAATCATATTACTTTATCTGATTTAAAAGATTAATAATCTTTTCTTTTCCTATTGCGAGAATCAAACTTGCTAACCTTGGTCCTCTTGTTTTTCCTATGATAGTTTCATAAGCTGCCTGAAAAAATTCCTTATTATCGATTTCAATCTCTTTGCATATACTATAGATTTCATTCGATAATTCATCTTCATTGAACTCTTTTATCTCCAGAGATTCCTTTAATGCTTTCAAGCCTTCTTTCTGTTTTTTATCCAGCTTTATTTCAATTTTATCTTTCACAGAGAATTTCATATCATCCCCCGCATAATTTTCGAGCCAATTTTTCACTTTCTCTGCCCGTTTTTTTGTTTCGCTATCAAATCCATCAAATTCACCCGCTTGTATTAATGTTGCCAAGTGTCTGAAGCCTACTCTCTTTGGTCTCTTTTTTGAAATCTTCTCCACTTGCGATAGCTCATAGATTCTCTTGTCTCTTTGGTCAAGTTTCTTGTCATAATATTTGGCTTCAAGTTCATCATATTCATCATAAATCTTGATTATATCATTGTCGAAGCTTATAGGAAATGCTTTATTTGGACGCGTCTTTACAAAGATATATCTTATAAGTTCTGGTTCATAAACTAATTCAGTCTCATCTAAGGTTAAGGCATTTCCTTCTGAACTGGAAAATTCCCCGCCATTTTTAATTCTTACAAATTCATAGAACTGATAGACTGGAGGTTCAAATCCAAAGACATTTTTTGATATCTCTTTTGCAGTCGTGTAACTTCCACCTTCAACACTATGGTCTATTCCTCCGGGTTCAAAATCCACGCTTTCATATTTCCATCTGGCAGGCCAGTCTATTCTCCATTTTAATTTTACATTCCCCACTTTTCTGAAATCAATTGTTTCTTTGAACCCTGTAGAATCTTCATAAGTAATGTTATACCCTTTGATACTGATTATTTTAGTGTCATCTTTGCCCGTTTTTCTGCTGTAAATTTCCAATGGAAGCCAATCTTTCTCCAAAGGCTCTTTTCGATATTTGTTGAGGATACTCTTTATTTCATCATTCTTATCCAGAGCAATTTTTATCAATGAAGCATATTTGCATTTCTTGTTCATTTGATTCTGTCTTATGAATTCCGGCTTTATGTCGACCTTTTCAAGTGATCTTTCGAATTCTTTCTCAAAATGTTCCGCATAACTGCCCTTTCCTTCGGGGGATGGAATTTCGCTTAGAGGCATGCCAAGATATTTTTCATATTGCTTGGAGACATTTGGAGGGACTTTTCTTAATCGGTCATAATCATCCCATGAGTAAATGAAACGAACTTTTTTGCCTTTGTCTACTAATGCCCTCATTATCAAATCTGTTGTAATAACCTCTCGGAAGTTTCCCATATGGACCGTTCCAGAAGGAGTTATGCCTGATGCACAAGCATATAGTTTCTTTTTTCCTCTCTCTTTGATAATTTCCTCTGCAACCTGGTCTGCCCAAAAGAATTTTTCCTTTATTTCAAAATCATTACTTTCTTTCTTTTCCATATTATTTCTTGTCTAATTCATTATTTAATAATTTATCAACGACTTTCTGGAATCTATCCCATCTGCTAACATGAACATACTTTATCTTATTAAAATTCTCCTGAAGTTTCTGTACTCTAAGGAATAGAGGAAGAAGATTCTTGCTCTTTATCTGATATTCCCCCATGAGTTGTTTTACAAGCAGCTCAGAGTCAAGCACACAAGTTACTTCATCAGTTGTAAACTTAGAAGCCATTTCCAATGCTTTTATCAAAGCCAGGTATTCAGCAACATTATTAGTGCAATCATAGATTATCTCGCTGTATTTTGTTATAATCTCTTCATCTTTTCTTATTATTACGCCTATAGCAGCCGGTCCCGGATTTCCTCTTGAACCTCCATCAGAATTTGTATAAATCATGAAATCACCTCTTTTTCCTTCCCCCCAAATAATCTTTTATTCTTTCAAAGAGATATTCCAGTCGGGATAATTTTAATAATCTAAGATTTTCAGCATCACATTCATTAGGACTAACGATGCAGGGTTCACTCTTATATCTTAGATAACTTGTATAATCTCCAATTGAAATATTTTCTAATTTTCTCATTTTCAAAAGTGCAGAACTTTAAATCCCCTAAGATCCTGAAATTTTTCAGGAATTATTTCAACGTCATGAATTTGTGAATATTTTGGACCTTTTCTGCAGATTTCAATCATCTGATTTACCTTTTCAGGGTCGCCTTCTAAAAAGACTTCTACTCTTCCATCATCTAGATTCCTTGTAAAGCCCCTCACGTCCAGCTTTTCAGCGTTATCTTTGATAAGTGACCTAAAGAACACGCCTTGAACAATCCCTTTGATGTAAAGTCGAACTGACTTTTTCATGAAACAAAGAATAAAGAAGTGTTATTAAAGTTTTTTGTACATAAATAATTAAAAGACGATAAAAGAAAAGAGATTCATGAATGAAGTTCTAGAAACAATAGTGGCCTGGACTCTCTGGTCTACGATTCCGCTCAGCATTACTGCAATGATAAGTGAATATTATACTAATACCGAGAGATATGTAACAAGACAAATCGAAAAAGGAAATTATTCCATAGACGAACCCGAGATTTGGGTTTTATAACCCAAAAGTCTTTTCTAAGTCTTTCATCTGCAAATATTTCATGTTGAACTCTACCCCGCTTTTTGTGATTCTTATTTTATTGTCCTTTTCAGATGTTCCAACTAGAATCATGTCCTTTTTCCCGAGCTCATCAAGATAGCTCTTCATTTGCTTGTGTGAAAGATTGGCTTTATACATTAAATGCGTTGGTTTAATGCTTCCGCCCTTTTCTCGGATGATATTTAGCATGTCTGAGATTATATCCATCCGGCTCCTTTTTCTTGCCATGTTTAAGAATTCTTATAACTAATACTAAAAGAGTTATATAACTTGCTAATTCAAGCAAATCTGCTATAACTACAATCACATTTATCTGGGATATCATGAATAATAGCTGGCTCAAAGCAAGAACCCCGAATGATACAGATAATATTTTGGTATTTGAGAACTTATTCTTCTTATAGAGGGAATAATAATTATAGGATAATAGCGCGAACAAACCCATTACGGTGATTCTGAATAGATAATTTACGACATCACTGGATAATATGGAAAGAATCACAAAATAGGTAATCAAGAATACATCTTTAATTGATTTCTTCTTTTCAGGAAGCCTATAGATAATATAAAGCCCAATTAGCGTCAAGGATTTATACAAAAAGATACCGATACTATAAAGCAAATTCGTGGGATTTATAATATTGTAATTGACAATAGAATTCCCAATATATGATGTTAAAACAGTATCATAATACAGCCCGAACTTTCGTGTCAATATTGCAAGCTGAGCAAGTGCAATAAAGCTGAATCCGATTCCAAGATAAAGCATTGCTTTATTCTTGTCAATTCTATAATTTCTTATGCATAAGATGAGAAAGACAAGCAACACTAAAAAACTAAACGTACTTATAAAAAAATCAGGTGTTAAAAACCAATTAGGAACTGAAAGAAATGCAAAACTCATTACCTAAAAATCACTTTTTCTTTTAAAAAGTTTATGAATTCACCCTCTATAATATCTATTCACAAGTGATTTATAAACCCATCTCCTTAATTTTTTAGTTTAAAGTTAAATCTCATTTAATCCCTCCTCAAAAAGGCGGGGTTTTATGATGAAAAACAAAAGAGGAATGAAAAAAAATTTGCTTTTTAACGTCGATGCGGATTTGCCTGAAGATGTTATGAATGAGATTATTATCCTTTATAATCTGGGTGTTGGAATTGATGATTTGAAATATTTGGTGGCTTCCCGGATGGACCCTCTCTAAATTTCTCTATAGTCCAGTTCGTTATTTACGACAGCCACTGTTTGTGATGCAAAGTACATTTTATTTCCAATAGACACGGATTTTGAAACTTCTTTTAATCTTTTCAACTCCTTTCTTGGTAATCCTTCATGGTCCCCCAGGATAAAAACACAATTCTCGTTGATGTCTGCTTTCCTTATGTCTTCACCGCTCTTATCTAAAATATAGACTTCATTCCCCTCTTCAATTAAATCGTCAATTAAATTTAAGAAACTTTTTTTCTCAACAAAACAACTAGGAAAGACTTCCGTCTTTTCTCCTGGCTTATATTTGTATAAGATCTTCTTTATCATATTTCCGACATCTTTCTTGCTAATCTCCAGTTCATCGCTCACTTTTATTTCAATATGTTTTGGAGGGTCAGGCTGCCCATAAAAAATAAAATGAAATTTTGTATCTTTTCGGAATCCATGGGAAAGAAATACGCCCTGGATAAAACTATGTATTGCAATATCCATTCGTCCTGCATGCATGAGGTTTCCGTCAGAAAGAGCCTTTCCCGAAGTAACCGCGGATTGGGAAAAATAAACAAATTGTCTCATATCTAAAGATTGTATGGTGCCTTTTTATTTTTATCATAACCTCTTATTCAGATAACGGCTAAGGATATACCTGTATGCGTTAATTAAAATTAAAAAGACAATAAATCCCGACAGCTCCCCTATAAATGAACTTAAGTAAGGTATGCTGTTTTCTAAGAATATGGAATGAGTAACAACAATTACCGTGGGGTAAGCGACTAATACTGAGATTAAAAAAGCTACGGGGGTGTAAAAAGATATGTCTCTAGTAAACTTTCTTGCTGAAAATCGGTTGTTTTTCTTTTCATAATGAAATCTTGCAGCCACCCAGGATATACATCCGCCAAAAATAGAACCAATCACCGTTGCAATGGGAATAAAATTCGGGCTTCGTGATATAAGTGAACCAAGAAAACCAAAAAGGGACGCCCCCAGAAGAGCACCAATTTCACCAATTAAAATTTCTTTATTAAAATCAATAACACGCTTATTTAACTGGATTCTCTTCTTGATTTTAGTCTTTAATCTGAATTTGAAGTTTTTCATAAAATTAAATTAGAAATATTTTGATCCTCTTTTTTCATTCATATACAGACAAACGTCTTGCTTCCGTAAGTTGAAGAAGCTTATTAAATCTTTTCAGAAAAAACAAATTCCGGTTTGGAGAAAATCTCTTTATCATTAATTACTTTGGCAATCTCAATAAACTTATTCTTGCAGAATATGCAGATTAGCTCTCCTTCATCAAAAGAATCCTTGATATTCTTCAAATCTTTTTTGTAAATTGGCTTGCCAGTCAGTATGCTTTTGAGATTGTCCTCTCTTATCTCAACAATTGGATAGACTTCAGAAACAACCTCTCCTGGAATTACCATTTCTCTTAGTTTTTTGTCGTTGCCTTTTTTATATTCTTCAACAGCCTCTTGCAATTCATATAAGTTTACGCTCGGATAATCTTTGGAATCTTCTTTAAAAATTCCTGCCCTTATTCTTCTTAGTTCAAGCATATGTGCGCCGATTTTAAGATAATCTCCCAAATCTGAAATTAATTTTCTGATATAAGTTCCGCCCTGTACTTCTGCCAGAAACAAAATGTCTTTTCCTGTTTCTTCCAAAATCTCAAATTTCTTTATTTCTCTTTCTCTCTCTGCCCTCTTGACTCGGGATCTCACCGGAGGCATTTGGTTTATTTTTCCCAAAAATTTTTCTTTTATCGCCTTTTTTATTTCTGCTAAAGGAACATCTTCATGGATTCTCATGATTCCAATATATTCCTTGTCTTCTCCCAGAAAAAATCCGGTAAGCTTGCAGGCTCGATTAAGGGCTATTGGCAATACTCCACTAACCATTGGATCTAGCGTACCGAAATGGCTGGTTTTTTTGACTCCGGCCTCTCCAAGAGTTTTTCTTACAAAATCAGAGATGTCAAAGGACGTGGGTCCTGAGGGTTTGTCTATGTTTATAATTCCAAAGTTCAATAGTTCCTGCATTGATTTTTTTTCTTTAATTTCATTTATTTTTATCATTTTCTATTTTGAAGGTGCGGAACTTTTAGTTCTGCTCTTGATGTGCTCCTTTCTGATTTCCCTCATTTCTTTCATCTTTTCTGTTGCATATGAAAATGCCATAGCTTTCATGTCGAGATGCATCATTAAAAATTCTCTTAAAGAGAGGCGATTTTTCTTGCCAACTTCTCTAAGCATCCAGCCAGCCCCTTTTTGCACATAAATATCTTTATCGTAAACTAATTTCTCCGCTAATCTCAATGTCAAATCAATTTTGTTATTTTTAATCAGAAAACAGGTTGCTACTATGCTCGCTCTTCTTCGCCATGGATTCAGACTTTCGCTTAACTCCTTAATCTCTTTGACAAACCCATAATTGTCATTTAATATTTCGGCAAGTATATGGGCCGATAATTCATCAATATGGTCCCACGTTTTGGCTTTGTCAATATTCTCCAGAATAAGTTTCCAGGTTTCTGCCGGATTATTTTTTGCAAATTTGCTCAACAGAAAAAGAGCAAAGCTCATTTCTTCATGATTTCCACTGTTCCACAATTTATGGAATAGGTCTACTGCTGATCGGAAATCAATACTCTTGTAATTCTTTACAATTCTCCTTAATTCTGGAACCCTGACCCCGTAAAAAAAGTAAGGTGATTTGAGATATCTCTTCTCGTTCTCCGCTCTTTTTTTATCTCCAAGTTTAAGCAGTTCTTCATGAATTCTTTCAATTGTCATCTTATAATATTCCTAAAACCTTTTAAAAATATAATTACTTAAGCGGGAAATGGAAAAAGAGGTTGCGATCAGAGAACTTTCGCTTTTGAAGAAGCATACAAAAAACATGCGCCTTGCGGCTGAAGAGTGGAAAAGCCCATGGCAGATTCTGATTGCAATAATTCTGTCAGCGAGAACAAGGGACGAAAAGACAATACAGATAGCAAAAAGACTCTTTGAAAAGTACCCAACAGCCAAAGACTTAGCTTATGCCAATATTGATGAAGTAAAGAAAATTATCAAGCCTATAAATTACTACAATAATAAATCAAAACATATAATTTCCTGTTCAAGAAAAATTGTTGAAGAATATCATGGAGAAGTTCCCCATGATGAAAATGAATTATTAAAATTGGCAGGGGTTGGAAGAAAGACTACGAATGTTTTTTTATCTGAAATGGGGCATGATGCAATCGGTGTTGATACGCATGTTGCATATATCTCGCAAAAATTCGGCTGGACAGAAAATTCAAATCCAGATAAGATTGAAAATGACTTGAAGAGTTTATTCCCTAAGAGATATTGGAGAAATCTGAACGCTACCTTGGTCAGATTTGGTAAAAGTAATATAAGCAAGAACAATCAGAATAAATTAATTAATGAAATTAAGAAAAAAGCAGAGTAATTATTTTCTCCGTCTTCTTGATCTACCTCTTGTCTGTTCTCTTTCTTTTTTCTGGAAGAACAAGAGATATACAATTGGTAAAATTCCAAGAGTATTAATAAGGAAAATGCAGATGAACCATGCTTTCTGTTTTCTTTTTCCACTCTTCCATAACGCAATTCCTTTCCATACCGATTCCCAAACAGCAACAAGAACGAATATAAGAATTACTGATGGTGTAATCCCCCAGAGATTGTATAATGGATTGATTAACATTGTATATACTAAAATAGATATGACGAATTTAAATACCTTTTGTCTTTATTTCATCATGCAAAACTTGTTGGATGAGATAAAAGAGCTCCAAGAATCAGAAATAAAAAAAGTTGTAGATAATCGAATGAGGGAATTTGAAGAATTAGGCAATAAAGATAATAGTGAACTATTCAAGGAGCTATGCTTTTGTCTTCTTACTGCAAATTTCTCAGCTCACGGCGGAATAAAAATACAAAATGCACTTGGTGATAGATTTTCCAGTCTTCCCCAAGAGGAACTTGCAAAAAAGCTTTCTGAATTAGGACATAGATTTCCGAATATGCGGGCTAAATTTATTTTTGAAGCACGAAAATATAAAGATAATCTGAAAGAAACATTAAAATCATTTGAATGTGAATCTGATTTAAGAAATTGGATAGCTGAAAATGTAAAAGGTCTTGGGATGAAAGAATCCTCGCATTTCTTAAGGAACATAGGATACAAAAATCTCGCTATAATTGACTTCCATATTATTGATTTGCTTGTAAAAAATAATTTAATCCAACAACCAAAATCCAAGTCACTCACAAAGAAGAATTATGTCGAGATAGAAAATATACTCAAAGAAATTGCTAAAAAATCGAACACTAATCTTGGAGAGCTTGATTTATATTTGTGGTATAAAGAAACAGGAAAAATTTTGAAATAAATCTACCAAGTTATTTCGTATTTATTCAAATCAGAAGGATCAAAATGTTCTGTAGAAATTCCCAAAAATCTTGCTTTTCTTTCAGGCAAGACTAGATGTGCGACATAAGCGGGAATTGTTATTTTTTGCCCCGATTCTAAAAGATATTCCCCTCTTTCATGAGTATTAATATCTTCTAACTTGAACTGAACTTTCCCATCTAAAATAAAAAAGTACTCTTCACATTTAGCATGATAGTGGCCTGCTAATTTTATTCCAGATTTATCTGCTATCGTGTATAATTTTATTTTTGGAAAAATGCCAAGGATACTTCTTCTTTCATTTATATTGCTGTCTGATGGCGTAGATACCAAATTTGTTAGTATATTATTCCTATAGAAAAGCTCCTTATTTATTTTATAAGTCTTATGGTCTTATATCCCATAAAATTATCTTCCTCTTGAAGATTGATTATAACCTACTCTGTCATTCTTAACCTGTTTTGGAGATTTAGCCTTTGTCTCATGCTTTTCGCTCTTTGCCATTTCTTTTTCAAGCTTTTCAGTAGCTTCCACATTTGCTTCTTTCTTTTCTTCTTTTTCCTTTGCTTCTTCAGGAGTTTCAGCAACTTTAGCTTCTTCTTTGTTCTCTCTTGCTTCCTTTAATCTTTCAATAGTGGATTTTTTCTTCTCAGCAATTTCCATAGCTTTCTTGTCTCTCTTTTCTAGTCTTACTTTTTTGAATTTCAAATCGTTTGGCAATTCGAAGAGTTCAACCTTTACAATATCTCCTTCCTTGATTGCTTTGACTTTTATTTTTGCAGGGGGATTCTGTATTCCTCTAAACCATACATATTCATTCAAATATTTATCAACTTTGATTTTATTCAAGTCTCTGTCTCTTATTTTCATATGCTGAACCAAGAATTCCTTGATTGCCTTTACAGCTCTATTTGCTTTCTTGTATCTTGGAACTCTTTTCCATTTGATTCTAAGAGGAATAACATATTCTCTTTCAATCTTGTCTGATTTTATTTCCGCCATTTATTTTTATCCCATATGTGACTTTCTTTGTTTTCTTGGTTTGATATGAAGCTTTGTTCTTCTCCATGATCTTCTGTATGCTGTTACAGCGGATGGATGAACTCTCTTTCCTGTGCCGTATTTTTTCAATACAACCCAAATAGGCGCCCACTTAGTTTGCTTTCCTGCCTTCATTAATTTTATTTTCTTTTCAAAATTTTTTATTCCCATTTTAGGCTCTCCATAAATTTCTTTCCCTTTTCAGTAAGCTGTCTTCCCGGTTTTTTGCTTTTTACTCCTTTGACTGTTTTTGCGATTTCAGTGAATCCTGCTTTATCGCATTGCTGGAGTATTGTTCTGATGATTTTTCCGCCGGCTTTTCTGAATTCTTCAGGTTTGTATCCTCTGGATTTTCTGCTTCCGTATCTTGTTCTTAATCTGGAAACTCCGACGATTTTTTTCTTGTAAACTTGTCTAAGAATGCTTGCAGCTCTTTTATACCAGAAGTCAACATCTTCAATTGGTCTTTTTTTAGCATTTCCAGATTTGACAAAATTTACCCAGTTTGGCTTTTCAAATTCAGGAATCTCTTTCAGAGCAGATGCTAAATGCAAGTTATATTCTTGAACATTTGTATCGTAAACAGGATTTTTTTCCATTGTTAATCAGGCATTCCATTGCGGAATTAGAAACGCATAAGCGTTCAACCTAAGAATTAGCACAAAAGTTAATTTATAAATTTATCTTTCGCGATTTTCGCCACTTTTTTAATATGATTGTGAATCCAATAATTCTAACGCTATAATTAGTGCCTAGTTTTTCCAGAATTTGTGCTGCCATTTCCTTGATTTTATCCCGGTCTCTTCCAGAGCTTTTTAATACAGAGATTCTTACATTAATATGAGTCTTGAAAATGTTCTTAAGACTAGTTATGAAATTTTCAGTTATTCCATTCTTGCCTATTTGTATTTCTGCTTGGCTTATCATTATGCAAAAATTAAGAAATCGTCTTTTAAAAACTAGAGCCTTTACTCTTCACCAAAGAGAGAAACTACATATTTGAGCAAACCAGCACTATCGGTTTGTCTTTCGTAAAGTTTAGAATCTCGCCTCATATCATGATATACTCTATGCAAATTTTTTGGTCCTCTGTCTGATTCAAAATGAACAAGCTTGTATCTTAGTCTTGTATTTTTGATTGTTCCTTCAAGCCCCGTATATTCTTCAGGAAGATTTGAAAAAGATCCAGCGATTCTTGTAAGCGCTTCTTTTATTCCACTATTATCATTTATTACCAGAAAATACCAATCAACTCTTTGGGGATTTTCTCTAGATCGAAATGAATTGAATCTAACTTGCCTTTCTATATTTTTTGCCATGAACTTTTCATAATGCTAAGCTTTAAATTAATTATTATTCTGTCAAAAAGGAAGATTGAGCGAAAGAAACCATTGGTGTCTTCGCGCGCTAGTAGTTTACCGGCAGAATATCTGCTTCCCAAGCAGGTGAACCGGGTTCAATTCCCGGCTGGCGCATTTTCTTTTTTAATATACATCCCATAAAAACTTTTGATTTTATGATAGGTAGAACTTAACGAGGCCTCAACAGGTTTAAGATAAAATTCATTTAATGTCCCAAAAATGAGCAAAGATAAAGAGATGGATGAATACTGAATTATCAAATTTTCAAGTTCAGAAATATTCTTAATACTAACCATTGAATTTTTCAATATCCTGTTTTTTTACAATAATCTTTTCCAGTTTCTTGACGCCAAAAGTTCCCGCTTTCATTCCTTTTAACTTATACATGTCTCTTCCTCTGAAAATATTAACCTCTGTGTCTTTCTTATGCTGTTTCCAGTTTCTGCTGAATTTTGCACAGAAAATTGCGGCTTCTTTAATGTTTTCTTTGTCAGCTTCTCCCTTGATGTTTACAAAAGGGCTTCCTGCCGCAACGGTATGAAGAACATATTCTTCTGGCTTCGCCTGTTTTACCAAATCTTCATTGCTGTTCTCATCTTTTCCCGCCAAAAGCAAAATTCCACTTTTTGTAATATGCCTTCTGAAATTTTTATTTTCCAAAGATGAATTTATGCTTTCAAGACATCTTTGCTGATTCTTCCATGTAAGTCTTTCCATTGCATCATTAAAATTCAGCCAATCATAAGTAGAATGTTCATGCACGTCCAATTTTACTTTT
The DNA here is from genome assembly GCA_964544395.1 of Candidatus Woesearchaeota archaeon. Lineage (GTDB taxonomy): Archaea > Nanobdellota > Nanobdellia > Pacearchaeales > GW2011-AR1 > JAKLIN01. Next base: position 10,029 of record CAZJAO010000007.1, on the reverse strand, counting down.
CCAGGACTAACTTCTGCAGCATATAAAGAAAAAGATTGTCCCATAAAATTGGGCCGATCGTTATATCTCTTCTTGTACTTATATTCTCCATGCATATCAAATTTTTTAATTTGCCCTTTAATATTCAAACCAGTTTCTTCTCGGACTCCACGTCTAACAGCATCTTCCTCTCTTTCACTCTTTTCTATTCCTTCCTTTGGAAATTCCCATCCTTTCCAATGCAATTTTCTCTGAAGAACTAGATATTTTATTTTATTATCTTCTTTTGAATAAACAACGATAAAAACAGATTTCCTATATTCGTCCATTAGATGCGTGAGGGTTTTAATCCACTCTCCCAAGTTCCAGGTTTATTTTCAACTTCCCATCCTTTCTTTTCTATCTCTTTTCTTATTTTATCTGATTGAGCATAATCTTTATTTTTTCTTGATTCATCCATCTGTTCCTTCAGTTTCTCTATTTCTTTAGGAATATTGATTTTTTCTTTCTTACCCAATCCAAAACCAAAGATTTCATCTATCTTTTTTATTGTTCTCAGCTTTCCAGTAGCAGTTTCGTCTCTTGCGAGTTTCCACAAAACAGAAAGTCCGTCAGGAAGGTTTATTTCATCATCAACTTCTTTTTGAAATTCCTTAAGATATTTTTCATTAATCTTTCCATCATCTTTTAATTCTGCAACAATATTTCTTAATCTCTCTACGGAATTTCTGGAGTTTTCCAAAGCATCATCCGAGAAATCCAGAGGTTTTCTGTAATTTGTTGAAGCAAAAAAGTATCTTATTGTTTCTTTTTTGTAAAGCTTCAACAATTCTCTAATTGTCTTGAAATTTCCTTTTGATTTTGACATCTTTTCCTTGTCAATATTAAGAAATCCCGTATGAAACCAATATCTTACTAAAGGTTTTTTTCCGGAGAGAGATTCCATCTGGGCAATTTCTGCTTCATGATGGGGAAATATCAAATCTGTTGCCCCGCCATGAACATCATATTGCGGGCCGAACTCTTTTTCAGTTATTGCCGTGTCTTCTATATGCCATCCAGGTCTACCATTGCCTAATTCAGATTTCCATATTGGTTCTCCTGGCTTTGAAAATTTCCAAAGGCAGAAATCTCCCGCGTTTCTTTTTTCTTTATTTTCGTCTATCCTTGAAAGAGCATCTTCTGAACCGAGAGATGTTCGTCTGGCAAGTTTTCCATAATCCTTGTCTTTGCTTAAATCAAAATACCATCCGTCTGAAATTTTGTAAGCATATCCTTTTTTTATCAGTCTTTCAACCTGTGAGATTATTTCTTTGATGTAATCAGTTGCTCTTGCATATTTGCTTACAGAATCAATTCCAAGACTTTCCATGTCTTCTTTATAGAGCTTTTCAAATCTCCTACTTAGTTCTTTCCAGTTCTCAGAATTTTCCTGTGCTCTTCGGATTATTTTATCGTCTATATCAGTTATATTCTGCAGATAGAAAACTTGAAATCCTCTGAACTTAAGATATTTGACAATCATGTCAAATTGAGTATATGTTTTTGCATGCCCCAAGTGAGAATAATCATAAACCGTTGGTCCGCAGACAAACAAATTAACTTTTCCTTTATGAATTGGCTCAAAATTTTCTTTCTTTCTTGTCAGTGTGTTATATACTTTAAGCATAGAAATCAAATGCAGAGGGAATTTAAAAATTCTACTGGATTGTTACAAAGATATTAGTAGGGAATGCATTATTGTTTGGAGTTGTCTCGAACACATTCAGGTTGTATATTATCGTGCATGGAACAGACGAACTTGGAATATCGAATTTAACAAGAATAGGCAAATCAAGTGCATTTCCAGGACCTAATGAAAAGCTTCCTGTGTTTCCAAGAACATATGCATCAGCTTGTGCTGGTGTGAAAGTTGTTCCGCAATTGTGAACATCTCCCGCTGAAATATTATATGTGAAGCTTGCTGTTGTCTTTTCAGGATTTTTTACGGAGAATGCGAAACCTTTTGGTGTGTCTCCTCTGTTAAGGGTTATTTCTCTTGAAGCAGGATAAACTGCAAGGCTTGTTCCTTCCGAGGTAAATAAACTATTTATCTGGTCTTGGATAGCAGTATTAACCTGGTCTATTGCATTTGTGCTGCTTGTGAAAATTGTTCTGATTAAAACTAAAGCCAAAACCAATGTAACAACAATAAGAACAATAGTTACAATAGTTGTCATGCTCATTTCCAAAGCTGCTTTTTTGTTCTTAATAAAACTCATTTTAAGGTAAGGCCGTTGTTCCTAATTGTTGTTGTAAATAAGGATAAATAATGAATGCAGAAATAAACCACATTGCAATATTAACTGCTAATCCGATTATGTTCAGGATTACCCCAATTTTTCCTGCTCTTGTCTTTTGTCTTCCTTGCTGTCTGATACCTAAAATAAGTCCGATTATAGATAATAAAATCCCTATAGGCGGAAAGAAAAGAAACATTACAAGGCTTATGATTCCTAAGGTAAATGAAGCTACTCCTGCAGATTCAGGATTTCTCTTTCTCTCCTCTTTTGCCATCTTATAATGAAATAATTGATTTCTGTTTATAAATTTTTATATTTATGGGAACGCGGGGAGTCGGACCCCGCACACCATGAGCTTCAGTCATGTGCTCTCCCGCTGAGCTACGTTCCCAATATAATTTCAAAATGAACATCTATAAATCTTTTGTTTAAACAATAGAATTAGTCCTTAACATACAGATAAACATCTCCCAATCTTTCTTTAGGTTTCCAATTTGGAAACTTCCAAGTATTTGAAATAACCTTTGCTCCGCTCTTCAACTCTTTTTTTAGATTCTCTTCTAATTCGGGCATAAAATGAATAAATTGAAAAGAAGTTATAATATCAAAATCCGAGAAGTTTTGTTTTAAGAAATTCTCCCAGTGAATAAATGCATTATTTTGTAATCCTTGTCGTCTTATTCTAATCCTCGAAATCCAGACTAATATTGGATTTATTTCAAACCCATGTGCTTCTGCTCCCTTTTTTGCAAATTCAATGATAATCTTTCCATCTCCTGAACCCAAATCAGCAATTTTTTGTCCTTTCTTCATATTAGATAATTCGAGGATATTCTTTAGGGCTTTATTTGAACTAGGCTGAAAAGGTGCGCCAAATAAAAATGATGAAATCCAAGTGAGAAAGATAAGCAATAAAATTAGTCCGAGTATAAAATAAATTATCATATTTATTATTAATAACAAGTTTCACTATCTTTAAAAATCCACTAACAAGCGATTATCTATGGATGACCATTTAATTTTTGAAATAAAAAGAAAACTTGTCCATCTTAGTTCTGTAATTTATATTTTGATTTATTATTTTATCGAGACATACTTTAGTCAAAGAACAGCCCTCTTGACCCTAGTTTTTATTCTGGTCTTTTTATCTTTCCTTGAGTTTCTGAAGATGAGATATCATAACCAAATTCCTTTCTTTCATCATCTTTATCGAGACAATGAAAAGAATAACCTTTCTGGAAGTATATATCTCATACTTGGTGTTATAATCGCATTTGCAATCTTCGATTTTGATATTGCAATTACTGCAATTTTGATGATGATTGTCGGGGATACAGCTTCTGCATTAATGGGAAGAATTGGCAATCATAAAATAGACGGATATCGAGCTTCATGGGAAGGAGTTATATCAGAATTCCTCGTTGACCTTGCAATTGGATTTATTTTCCTGAACAATATTCCGATTATTTTTATCATGTCCCTGACCGCCACATTTGTAGAAACAGTTTTGAAACCTGTCGACGATAATCTTGCTATTCCTGTTGTTGCAGGATTTGCAGGACAGGCATTAATGATTATTATAAAACATATCTAAGAAAAAATAAGTTGGGAATAGGCCACCTTCTGTCGTTCCCCGTTTCCAGACGGAACGTGTTAACATTCAACTAAGCGGTGCTTTGGCCTTGCATCTGTTGAGTCAGCCGTTTCATCAAATCCAATTCTTCGTAGCTTCCTCCATGAGTTCATCGCTCGGAATTGGCTGTGTCGTTTCTGTTCTGGAGCTTTCCTTCACAAGAATCTTCCTTTCGAAAGACAACATTATTGTGATGGGCGGACCTTCCTCAGGATTAGAAATCATTTATAGGTTTCTTGACAATTTAATGCCCAATCCCGGAGTTAACTTCCCAACTTAATATTCCAAACCCCAAGGTATTTTTAAACCTTATGAATGAAAATTTATAAAGTCAAAGATTATAATATAATCAATGAAAAGGGTGAACGCTAGGGCTTTAGTTCTAAGCTTGTTTATTGTATACTTGGTTGCTTTTATCGGGAGCTTGTTTTCTTCAGCTTCTGTTAATTCTCAATGGTATAATTCAGTAAAACCTTCGATAACTCCTCCAAATTGGGTTTTCCCTGTTGTATGGAATATTCTGTTTTTGTTCATCGCAGTTTCCCTTTATCTTTCATGGACTGCAAAAACAAAGACTAAAAAAGAAAGCAAAAGGAACCGGATAAAAATAGCAGTAGTCTTCGGTATAAACTTATTGCTAAATACCTTATGGAGTTTTTTATTCTTCACACTTCATTCGCCTGTTGTCTCATTTTATGAATTAGTTGCATTGGAAATATCAATATTTGCAATGATGTTCATAACTTATAGAATCAGAAAAGCAGCTGCATTAATTTTAATACCTTACGCACTTTGGATTGTCTTTGCAGGAATATTAAATTATATTATCGCTTTCCATTAATGATTATAAATACAAAAGGAGGTATGTAATGAAGATGAATGCTCTCGACTGGATAGCACGGATTCTGGTTGTTGTAGGTGGCCTTAATTGGGGTTTATGGGGCGCTTTGCAATTCAATCTTGTAGATGCAGTCTTTGGAGTCGGATCCACTGCTTCAATGGTGGTTTATGTCTTAGTGGGGCTGAGTGCTTTATGGATGATAATAAGCGCTTTAATGATGAAGAAAAAGAAGTAAACAACCAAACATTTTTTATTTTTTTATTTAATTTAAATAAAATCGATATTTTTTATGCAAAAAGTTTTAATATAAGTGGTTATTCAAAATTTTATGGAAACCAAAAGAGTCGTTACATTAGTCGCTTTTGGGTTATTATTGACTGTGGGATTTCTGTTATATGTTCTTATTTATACCAAGCAACCTCCAATTCAAGGGCTGGCGATTGGAAATAACCGAGACGAACATGGATGCCTGGAAAGATACCCTTGGAATCAGACCGCTTATGCATGCATGAAAGCTAATTTAACCGAGATAATGTATCAGGTTTTGGATTTTAAGTCCTGTTCTGATGCAGGATATGCTATAGATGAAAACAATCAGACAAGCCTTCTCCAATGTCATGCTCTTAATGGAACTGTTTTTGTTCAGAATATAACTGCAAATATTACAAAAACAAATAATACTGGAATAGTTTATCCGGATAGTATCACCTTGTCAGGTAATTTTACAATTTCAAGCAATGTGAATTCAACTAATGCAACAAATTCCACAAATCTTTCTTAAACAATCGCTTCTGCTTCTTCTGTTTTTATAACTTCAAGAATTTTATTAGCAACTTTTTCAGCAGTATCTACTTGCAGCGGAGGAGCATTTGGATTTTGATTTGGTTCCCAGTGAGTTACCGGACCGAGTGAGTTCTTCATAAAGTTTGTTTTTGTCATTTTTGGGAGAACAATGCTTACAATAATTTTGTCCTTCGCAAGTTCCTGCCTTGCTGTAAGGGAGATTGAATTAAGCGCATATTTTGTTGAAGAATATTGTGAGATATTAGGAATATACATTTTTGACAGCATTGAACTTATGTTGATTATCATTCCTTCTCCTTGCTTTCTCATATGGGGAATAACTTCCTGCATCATTCTCACCACACTAAAAACATTAAGGTCCATTACTTTTCTATATTCTTCTATATTTGTTTTTTCAACACTAAGTCCATGAATCCCCTGTCCCGCAACATTGATTAGAATATCAATTCTTCCGAATCTTTCAATAGTTTTTCTTACAAGATTTTTGACATCTTCTTCTTTTGTTACATCTGTTTTAATCGCATAAGAATCTGGAAGTTCATTTTCTAAATTTTTTATCAAATCTTCAGAACGTGCAGCGAGAACAATCTTTGCTCCTTTTTCCGAAAGAAGTTTTGCAGTGGCTAATCCAATTCCCTGCGATGCCCCTGTAACAATTACAACTTTTCCTTTGATATCCATATTAAAAATGAAAAATAGAATTTATTTATTCAGTAATATCTTTTTCTTCCCAAAAGTCCTGCTAAAACCAATATTGCTCCTAAGCCATACCCTGCATAGGTAACATAAACTGATGTATTCAAACTTGGAACAATAAAATAAGTTGCCGCTAAAATTGCAGCGCCAATCAACAATAATCCGAATTTCATAGTCTAAGATATCATTTCGATTTTTTAAACCTATTGATAAGAATTTCTAAATTGAAATAAAATTTAAAAATAATATTTTCCTAATACTGAAATCAAAAAGGTGCCCCATGACAAAGTATAAAGTTGCAAAGCTGGAGAAAGAATCAATCAAAGGAGGATATGTTGGAATGAATAAATTCGCTGCGAAGTCTTTGGGTTTTCCATTCAAGCATAATGAACATACTGTAGAAGTCAAACCAGGGGTTTCCAAGAGATACAGACAGACTATAATTCATCATGAGGAAACAGAAGAATATTTCATGAAGAATAAGCATTTTCCTTATAAGAAAGCCGATACGCTAGCACTAAAATTTGAGAAGGAAAAAATGCCTTTCCCAGCCAAGAGTGAGAAAAAGGTTTTGAAGAAGATTGGTTTTATCAAGAAGTGATTATAAGAAAAAGAATTTTAGATAAGATTTTTAAAGAAATAATTACTATTCTAATCATAAAAGATGGTCGATAAGAAGTCAAGAAATCTTTCTAAAAAAACTTTAATTTTAATTGGTGTGGTCGTTGTGATATTATTTATCATTATTATTATCTCAAAAATTATTTCTGTTAATGCAGACTTAGTCTCAAGTTCAGGACAAACATTAGAGCAGGAATATGAGCAGGATTTTGGTAGTCCTCCTCCAAACATACAAGGAGCATGTGTTGTACAACACGTTATGTGCTATGGTTCGGGAGCAGTTACAGATATCCCCTGCGGAGATTCTGTTTGTAGTCCAGATGGATGCCCTCCAGATAGCCCTGCATATCAACAATCCTGTCTAGGATCAGGCCAAGGATCAGGAGGATCGGGTCAAGGATCCAATCCATCTAGTTCTGAATCCTCGGAAAATCAGGGAACTGCTACCACTCCTTCTCCTTTTGAAGTTTCGATCTCACATATGACCTTAGCACCAACATTTTCTCTTCCAGGTTTTGTTGTGCAAGAGGGTGATACTTTGCCTGTTGGCATAGATGAAAGTGGGGATTGGACAGATTTGTCCGGAATAGGGATTACGCTGGGAGCACCGGATTTATGGCCTCCGCCAAATCCTCCTAATAATATAACAAACCTAACTGTTCAATATGTTTACTCTGCTCCTTATCATCCTCCATTATGTAGCACCAGTGCTGATTGTCCTCAGGTTAGTGGCGGATCTTATTGCATTAAAAGTATATCGAATGTGGGAGTATGTACTGCTAAGTATCAATACTCAAACTGTACTGATCCTTCTAGGATATGTATAATTACTCCTTATCAGAATGCAGTTCTCTCTGTAGCTAATGCAAGTGATCCTACAACAATGTTGCAGATTGAAACTTGGACTGGAGCGCAATGCAGATATAGCGTCAACGCTGATACAACTTTTAGTAATGGTCAACCATTTCTTGAAGATAATGGGACTGATTCCATTCAACACACTATACCTCTTAATTATGTTGGGACAAATAGTGTAGTGCATCCTGGAATTTATTCAATATATGAAAGATGCATAGACTCAACTGGAAATGAATCGAGTAAAGTGCAAATGTTTATAGTTACTTCTTCTGGATTGTCAGCGAGAATACTTGGTATTCGTGGAGCAGAAGCTGCTACTTTTTTGGTTTCAACAAATTCGACCGGAGCCGAACAAATTATAATTCCAAATTCTATTTCTTTCACTGCAGCAGAAACTCCTCCATCGGGAAATCAGAATCTTGTACTTGTTATAGAAAAAGATGCAGTTCCGATTTCTACTATTCCAATGCAAGCAAGTGTTTCTATCACTTCACCAGAAGCTTCTTCCTCCAGTACAGTTTATGGGGTTGTAGGAATTATTTTTGGCTTAGTATTCATAGTAATAATAGTTGGAATTATATTATCAGTTAGAAAGAGAATATTAAATGCAAAACAAGCTTCAGTATTAAACCAGTCTAAGACACGAAAATCATCCGGATTTAAGAAAAAAATATAACTATCTTTTTATCCTTATAGTTCTTAACGAATTTAGTATAACAGAAACATCAATTGCTTCCTGCAAAACCGCACCGGCGATTGGAACAATTAAACCTGCAGCAGCAAAACCCATTCCTATAATACTCAAGCCAAGCCCGATGAACAGGCTTTGCTTTGCAATCTTCATTGTTTTCTGTGAGATATTTATTGAGTCATAAACATCTGAAAAACTTCCCCCAAGAAAAACAATGTCTGCGGCTTCTGAAGAAGCTGTATTTTCATCATGGCTGAAAACCATTCCAACATCAGCCAATGCCAAAGCAGGAGCATCATTAATTCCATCTCCAACCATTGCAATATTATCTCCTTTTTTCTGAAGGAGTTTTATTCCTTTTTGCTTGTCAGCTGGAGACATTTCCCCCCGAACATCAACATTCATGTCAATTGCATCTCTTAATTTCTTTGCTGCAATTTCCTTGTCTCCTGTAAAGACATGAATTTCCATTCCTTCATTTTCTAATTTCTTTATTATCATTTTTGCATCTGGTTTTATAACATCTTCAAGAATAATTTCTGCAATAATTTTGTTTCCCTCTCGTAAATTTACCGTTTCTGCATATGCTTCTTTGCTTCTTTCAAGAGTATATCTCTTGTTCTTTATATTGCCTGAAATATGGGAACCTGGTTTTTCTTCAACTAGTGAGGCAATCAATCTTGTTACTTTTTCCTTTCTCGCCTCTTGTATTATTGAAAGTGCAACAGGATGAAGAGAGTTTCTTTCAATTGCTTCCGCTATACTGAGAACTTCTCTCTTGTCATATTTCTTATCTAAAATATTAATTCTTTTCAAAACAGGTTTTCCAAGAGTTATTGTTCCTGTTTTATCAAATACTAGTGTGTTTGTTCTTGAAAGAGCTTCAATGCTTGCAAGATTCTTTACAATGATTTTTTTCTTTGCAGCAGCGCCCATTCCTCCAATCAATGCCACAGGGGTTGCAAGCAACAAAGGGCAAGGGGTTGCAATAACTAAAACAGCAAGAACAATATTGAAATCTCTCCAATACAAATAAGCACCAAGGGAAATCGCCAAAGCAATTGCAGTAAAAATCCAGTTGTATTTGTGAGCCATTCTTATCATAGGAGATTTTTCTTCCTGAGCTTTCTTAACCATGTTAATTATCTGCCTGTAAGTAGAATTTTTATCTTCACGAGTAACATTAACAACAATTGAAGCGCCCATGTTTACTGTTCCGCTTCTTACTTTGTCGCCTTTTAATTTGTCAATGAAGAAAGGCTCTCCTGTAAGGGAAGACTCATCAATCTGTGAATAATCTGAAATCAGAATTCCATCCAAAGGAATCACTTCTCCTTTTCTCACGAAAATCTTTTCTCCTATTGTTACATTTTCAATGGATACTTTTCTTGTGATTGTCTCATTATACCATACCAAGACTTCATGAGGAATTCTGTTTGTCAATGCTGTCAAAGAGGATTTTGCTTTTTGCTGTGCATATCTTTCAAGAGCATTTCCTCCAGAAATCATCAGAACAATCACGCTTCCCACAATGTATTGTTTTGCAATCAATGAAGCTATTATAGCAAGAATTGCAATGTAATCAATTGCAAAATCCTTGTGGAAAATTAAAACAGCTGTTTCC
>CAZJAO010000006.1:0-35829 GCA_964544395.1 Candidatus Woesearchaeota archaeon | reverse complement strand
ATATTTATAAACTTTATGGATTGTTACTACTAAGGAGGTATACATCCCCACACCCAGAGTCGAACTGGGGATCTCCCGGGTTCTGTTGAACTTGAACCAGTGCTTTTGGGGTTTCATAGTTATCATCAAAGATGAATCTCCACCTTAGACTATTTATCTACAGCCAGGCGCTCTAACCACTGAGCTATGCGGGGTTACTAAAGAGAATGTTGAGACATTTTTAAAGATTCTTATATACTTTTCAATAAGGTAGTTATAACATAATAAAGGTTAAATAGCCTCAATAATCAATTCTTTTATGGATGTAAACCTTGAAAAAGAGCTTGAATTGGCTAAGGATACCGCCATGGAAGCTGGAGAATTGCTGCATCTTGGCACTGACATGGATATAATGACCAATTACGGCAAAGATATCAAGGCGCAATTGGATTTGGAAATGGAAAATGAAATTCTTTCAAAATTAAGTCCCTTAGGATTCAATATTATAACTGAAGAGACTGGCGAGAGAGACAATGAAAGCCCCTACACATGGGTTATAGACCCAATAGACGGGACATTTAATCTGTCGAGAGGAATACCTCATTATTCTGTATCAATTGCATTGTTAAGGGGATTCAAGCCTGTTTTGGGAGTTGTTTACGATGTTGCTAATAAGGATTTATACTCCGGAATTGTTGGAAAAGGTGCATGGATTAATAATATTCCCATGAATGTAAGTGATACAGCTGAAAAAAATCAGGCAGTTTTATTCACAGGACTTCCATCACATTCTGATTTTTCGAAGAATGGTCTGGAAAAATTTGTAAAAAAGATTCAGGATTTCAAAAAAATCAGACATATGGGTTCTGCTTCACTTTCGCTTGCATATGTTGCTTCCGGAAAAGCTGATGCTTACTATGAAAAAGAGATAATGCTTTGGAATGTTGCAGCAGGACTTGCACTTGTTGAAGCTGCGGGCGGCAAGACAGAATTTACTTACCTAAAAAATCCAGAGAAAAGGTATCAATATGAAGTATTTGCTTCCAATGATAAGATAGAGCTTTAATTATTCTAAACTATACTTCTTTTCTTTGTAATCAATATCATCAAAATAAGTAGGCGGATGCACCCGCTCCTCGGGGGGTGGTTCGTCTTCAGATGCTGCTTGTTCTAAATTCATTTGTTGAATTAATCTTCCCTTCTGCTCTGTTCAGTTACAAGGAAAGCTTGATTTGATTCTGCTTCATGAGCTCTTCCATCTTTCTGATAAACAGCTCGTGTTGTTGGTAGGGCGAATCTTCCCAATACTCCAACCTTTGAATATATAATATAACTCAATACTCTTGTTTCCCCAGGCATCAACTTATCAAACTGCCATTCTAATCTTCTGCTCTTTTCATCCACTCTTGTTGGTCTTTCAGCGCCGAATTTTTCGTAAAGCTTAGCAACGAAAGGAAGTCTATCAACTATTGTTACTTTCTCAACGAATTTTCTTGCTGTTACTACAACTGTGACCTTCAATGCAAACTCTCCGCCTTTAGCTCTCAAGAAAGAAACACTCTTCTTAAGACTCAAATTAGATTTTGTGTATTGTGTTACAAGGAATACAATTAAACCGATGAATAAAACAACTAACAAAGGAAGAAGCCAGTTTGTTCTAGTCGTAATCGTTAATGTGTCTCCTGGCTGAACCTGATTTTCCCAAGTGTAAATAATTGAAAGTCCCTGTCTTTCAACGGTGTCTGGTGTTGGATTGAATGTTGTGAAAAGCCTTGATATGATATTCTTTTGAATTACTGTCTGGGAATCTGCAATTACATTTCCTTCATTTATCTTCTGAATAACATCGGTGTATATTAAAAATCCGTATTTGCTTTCGCTAACATTCAAAATATTCTGCTTCGAAAAGTCTATGTTTCCTGTGACTGTTGCATTTCCTCCGTCGGAGGTAACCTGAGCTGAAAGTGTGTAAAATCCTGCTAATAGGCTTTTGAAATCATTTTTATTCAAGCTGACATCAAACTGCTTCTGCTCATAAGGAGCCAGAGAAAATTGCTGATTTAAAATGAAGAAAGGTGAATTGAAACTTGCACTCATATTATCAAAGTTAAAGTTGACGGTATTCTTTATGAAGATTGTAATAGAATTAGATTGCGGATTTATCTGTGAAGCACCAACCTGAAGAGCATTTTGCAGGTTCATTATCTTAAAACTCAATGATTCCGGAAGCTGGTCACCAGCATCATTCTGAATTATATAATTGAAAACATAATAACCATTGTAAGTCAAGTCGCTTCGAGGGTAAATCATAACCTGAACATTCTTTGTTTCGCCCGTGTTAATGTGAACCGGGCTTGTAGGATTCATAACATATCCCAATAAATTGTAAATGTGAAAGTTGTCTGAAGGTCCGTTGTTTGTTATCTGCAAATTGAAAACTGCCGGTGCATTAACATTCGTAAGAAGCACTGCACTCGTCGTATTTGTTTGAACATTAAGATTCAATGCAAATATTGTTGGAAGAATGAAGATAGCCAGAAGCGAAAGTAAAATCACCTTTTTCATATCATCATTAAAAAAAGTTTATATTTAAGTATTTCGGTATGAGAAAATTTAACTTTTTCTTCCTTCCAAGTCGAGAAATGATTTTGCCTGAGTCAAAAACTCGTCGCAATCCGATGCCACTTTGCCTTTGAATTCTTTTATTGTCGACTGAATTATGTATTTTTCATAAAATGCCCTCAATGTTTTCTTGAAAGCAGTCATCTCGAACTTATTCTGATAATCTTTTACTATGAGCCCCTTGACTTTTATTCCTACACTTCCCTTATTGGTATCTATTTCTGTCCCCTCTTTTTTTATTTTGATTTGAGTCAGATTTTTTATCGTAAACGCAATTTTTATTTTGAATCTGAAATAATCAGTCATGTCTTTTGTCCCTGTCCATTCAAAATCAATATTTTTTGCATCACCTACAAGTTTTTCGGAGTATTTATCCTCTGAAAAATTAATTATTCCTGTTTCATCCCTGAGCCAGTTATAGCAGAAAGTATAGAAATCCTTGAATGAGAAAATTCCATTATAGCTAACACTGCTTGAAAAAACTGTTTCTTCTTCGACCATCTTTCATAAGATAGACAGATATTATTTAAATATTCTTCTTTTTATTCTCAATTACAATAGATTAAATCAAAGAAGAGGCATGCAGGAGGCACAAACAAGAGATCCATTGACACGATAGAGTGCATCTCTGTTGCCACATTCTTCGCAAATTCCGTCCCGGAATACAATTCTTTCTTTTGCATCCTCCAATCGTTTCATCTTTTCTGTTTCTTCTCTGATTGATTCAACTTCCTTGAAATGAGCATTAAGCTCCGGATAGAAATTCAATATGTCTCTTAAAGTTATCAAACCTATAACTTCTCCATTTTTAATCACCGGCAATCTATGGAACTTGTATTTTCTTATCTTCCATATTGCTTCTTCCAGATTAGCTTCTGGTTTTATTGTTACTATTTTGCGTGGAGAAATATCGGATGCTTTAATTTTTGACAGGTCTTCCTTGGATTTTTTTACAATCGCCCACAATATGTCTGGGGTTGAAATTAACCCTTTCAGGCTCTTATCTTTTATGAGGAGAAGACTGCCAATTCTTTTTCGAACCATTTTTTTGGCACATTCAAGCAGATTTGTGTCTGGGTCAACGCTCGCAATTTGCCTTGTCATTATATCGGAAACTAAAACGCGATTCACCTTATTTACCCCTATTATTTTAACAGCTCAAAACTTAATATAGTTTGCTATACAATATCTGGTATTAGCGACAGCATCAATGGTTTCGCTCGCCTGATTTTCCCTTATAATAGTCCAAAATCACAATAATTCTTATATATTAGAACGAGGATTTTCATTCATGCCAGACAAGCCAATCATGTTAATGCCTGAAGATATACAGAGACTTATTGGCAAGGATGCCCAAAGAAACAACATACAAGCGGCACGGATGGTTGCAGAAGTTGTGAAGACCACTCTTGGCCCAAAAGGCATGGACAAGATGATTGTTTCTCCTAATGATGAGATTATAATTACAAATGATGGCGTCACGATTCTCGAAGAAATGCAGATTGAACATCCTGCTGCCAAAATGATGGTTGAAATTGCAAGAACACAGGAAGATGAAATCGGCGATGGAACAACAACTGCAGTTATGATTGCAGGAAAGCTTCTTGAAAATGCAGAAAAATTACTTGACCAAAAAATTCATCCAACGGTTATCACAAAAGGATACAGACTTGCAGCTGAAAAGTCACAGGAAATTTTAAATGAAATTTCTTTCGCAATTACTCCAGATAATAATGAAATTTTAAAGCAAATCGCCATGACTGCAATGACGGGCAAAGGCGCCGAAGATTCAAGAGAAAAATTTGCAGAGATTCTTGTAAAAGCAGTAAAGCAAATCCAGGATAATGGAAAGGCAGACTTGAGAGACATCAAAATAGAAAAAATAAAAGGGGATGGGATAAAAGATACCGAGCTTATTTCAGGAATTGTTTTTGAAAAAGAAAAGATTTCACATGACATGCCTACTTTTGTAAGAAATGCAAAGATTGCATTGATTGGATTTCCCCTTGAAATAAAAAATCCAGAGATTGATACGAAGGTTTCAATTTCATCTCCTGAACAACTAAAGAGCTTCCTTGTGCAAGAAGAAGAATCAATAAAATTCATGATAGATACAATAAAAAATTCTGGTGCGAATGTTGTCTTCTGCCAGAAAGGAATTGATGATTTTGCGCAATATCTTTTATCAAAATCAGGTATTTTTGCATGCAGGCGGGTTTCCAAGGATGACATGGAAAAAATATCAAAAGCAACGAAAGCTAAGATAGTCAATAATTTGAATGAGATGACTGAAAGAGAAATCGGCAATGCTGAAATTGTTGAAGAAAAAAGACATGGAGAGACAATTCTGACTTATGTTAAAGGATGCCAGAATCCAAAGTCCATGACAATTTTAATTCATGGAGGAAGTGATCATGTTATTGATGAAATCGAAAGAGCAATGAAAGACGGATTGGGTGATATTGTCTGCTGCTTAAATTCCGGGAGAATTGTTCCCGGCGGAGGGGCTGTAGAAATTGAACTTGCAAGGAGACTTAGAAAATTCGGACAAACTTTGAGCGGGAGAGAGCAGCTTGCAATTGAAGAATTTGCCTCTGCTTTGGAATTCATTCCCTTAACATTGGCTGAAAATGCGGGAATGGATCCGATTGACGTTCTTACTGAATTGAAATCTTTGCATGATTCCGGAGATAGAAATGCCGGATTGAATCTTTTCAAGAACAGAATTGAAAATACCTTTGAGGCGAGAATATTGGAACCCATGAAAATCAAAAGCCAGGCAATAAATTCTGCAAGCGAAGTGGCTATAATGATTCTTAGAATAGATGATGTAATTGCAGGTTCAAAAAAGAACAATAATAAGTCTTCAATTCCAGGAATGAATTCTGATTATTGATTTTTGAATTTTCTTTTTGCAAAGACAAATATGATTATTCCAATAATTACAAGAACCAATAAAATCTCAAACAATAAAAATGCAAATTCCAATGAAGAATTTGAATTAACATTTTCTCCTGTAAGGTTTATGCCTTGATTAGTTCTATTCAACTGCTGGAGATACTGATTCTGATAAACATCAATATATGCATAATTGTTCCTTGAATTTCCATTATTGTTGCTGTTTGATAAGGAGATTGTTATGACTGTTGAATTTGAATTTCCTGCATTGTCGTAAGCGGTTGCATTAATATAATATGTTCCAGAATTGAGGCCAGTCATATTCACGACAAAGGGGGAATAGCTTACAGGACCAAATATGTTTATCAAATTTCTTGATGAATCGTAAAGATAAACGATTATATTCTTTAATCCAGAACCAGAATCGGAAGCCGTCACATTTATCGGAATCGAATTTTGTGATAGATAAGAATTATTTGAAGGAGTTTGAGGAACAAATTGAATCATTGGAGCAATAGTGTCTGTGGAATTTGTAGAATTTGTTGAAGAGGTATTGATGGTTACAATTCTATTAACAGGACTGAATGCACAATTTCCTGAAGTATCACAGGCACGGTAATTCCATGAATGGATTCCATTGGATAGATTGAATGTGAAAAAATAATTTGTGTTGTTCACTCCTGAAGCATTTGTTTGGTTTGTGATTCCATTATCAATATATAGTGTTACATTTGAAATTCCGGTATTGTCAGAAACATTTCCGCTGAAAGTTATTAATGAAGAATTGCTGAGAGAATTATCTGCTGGCAAATTTAAGGTTACTATTGGAGCAATAATGTCTGTGGAATTTGTAGAATTTGTCTGATTTGAATTAACTGTTAGATAGAGAGGATTGTTTATATTACTAAATTGATTATTTGCCGCATCATTTCCATTTAATATTAACTGATAATTTCCTGCGGAAAGATTTGAGATTTTATCTGTTAAATAATAAACATTAACTAAATTGGAGTATTGTTTTTGCCACACTAATTTATTTGTAGAATTATACAAGCTCGCAGAGATAGTAACAGGGAAATTTGAAGAGCCAAAATCAACTGAGAAATTAACTGACTGGTTGCTTGCTATTGTTATAGAACTTGCATTATTTTGCCAAAGTCCGGAAAGAACCATCGCGCTTGCACTATTTATCAAAAACATTCCCAGTGCAAAAAGCAATAATATTTTTGGAAATTTCATTTTAATTTTTTATTTACCCAATGGAAAAGAGATTCCAGCTTCTCCATAGAACTGCTTCATTGAATCCCAGCCAACTAATAATCTTAACATTTTTATTTGATATCCCAGATAAGCTTCTACGGATGGAGTAGCTTCTACTTTTTCATTGCTATTAGAAGCTACAAGATTATTATTACTGTCAAATAATTGTTCTAATGTTTTTTGTCCATAAACCCAAATATTTGGACCTCCTCCGAAAAATAAATTTCCATTCTTGTCACCTATTGACAGATTAAAATCCAAACCCAACTTTACAAGATTTTCATTTGTTACACTTCCAACAAAATATCTTCCTGTTGGACTTGGTTGTGATTGAACAGAATTTACTGCTTCTGAAAAACCATAAGCACCACTGACCCCTATTCCTCCTCTCGCTTCTACTCCGGAACCAAGGTCAAATAATTTTCCAGTTAATCCAACTCTTCCCCCAATCATACTTGGAGAAGCTAAAATATCAAAGTAAAGTCCTAGATTTGATTTGTTAACTTCAGAAGTTTGAGATTGATTTGAAGCAGACTGGTTTGTTTGATTTTGGCCTTGAGATGCTGAAGAATCTCCAGAGGCGGAAGGTGCATCAGGCAAAGTCGTAGGTTGTTTTGCGGGTTTAGGTTTTGCAAGAGTTTTAACTCCTTCAATTCCTAATGGTTTGGGAGTTCCTGCAACTGCCGTGGATTCTGAAACTGGAAAATATACCAGCATCGGGACATCATAACCCTGCCCATTGCTTTTCTTTCCCTGCTTATCAAGAACATAAGTAAAACCACCCAATATTCCTTCAAGTTCCTTGACTGTTAGAACATGGTCTGAAACACTAATTGACTTTGCAAGTTTTTCGAGTGATTTGTAATATTCAGGTGTTCTCTTCTCACTGGAGACTTTTGTCAAGAGCTGCTCATAAATGTTGATTAGTCTAAATCTAGCTTCTTCTGCTGCAGTATAAGTCACAGCATTTTTCTCGCTGTTATAGAAATTCTTAGGTCTCAGGTCTTTTTTCAGATAATTTAATTTTCCTTTAAGAACAGGAATTGGGTCAAGAACAGTCAAACTTGTAACATTTCCCCCTTCTATCAATGAATTAACATCAGTATCTTTGTCACGGGGAAGAAGATTAAAATAATTAGTGTCCAGAATTCCATCTGCGGTTTTGTATAAAGCAGGGTCTTGGGCATTGGAACTTTGTCCATATAATAGCCCTCCAACTGCTAAACCTATTATTGCTGCTGTCGTCCTAATCAAGGATGATTTCTTCATAGTTTTTCTACCTAAAAATTCTTTATAAAGATTTGTATATTGTTGTTATTATACAATTACGTCACTTTCTCTTTCGGGTTTAATTAAAGCTTTTTATATAGGAAGATTTTTAAGAATAAATACTTACTTAAGGGGAAGTCAAGCGAACGAAACCATTGGTGTCGTCGCAATTTTAGGGTCCTATAGTCTATCGGTAGAACACCTCGTTTACACCGAGGAAGGGGAGGTCCGACTCCTCCTAGGACCATTTTATTAATATTATATGCGCGGGTAGTTAATCGGTAGAATATCTCGTTGCCAACGAGGTGAGCCGGGTCCGACTCCCGGTCCGCGCATGAACACACTTCCACAAAGTTTTAAAAACAAAAACCGAGTAATTTCTATATGGCTGACGATAATAAAAATGATATTCCTGAAATGAATTTAGAAAACAATTATTCTCAAAACAAGCCTGTTCTTCCAAATCAATCTGAAGTGCAAAAAAATATGGAGAAAACCAGAAAAGAGCTGAACAAACTTAAATTATTTGCAACAAAAAAATATCCATTCATTGAAGCAATCGGTCTTTTGCCTCCGCAATCATTGAAGACTTTTATTGAAGAAGAAATCGGGGAAAATATCCCCAAGGAAGAATTCGAAAAATTGCACAAGAAGATGCATTTGTTTTTTATTGTGCCTGATGACAAAGCAAAAGAAATTCCAAAAATCAGAGAAGAGCTTGTAAAACAGATTGAAAAAGAAAAGCATAATGTCTGGCTTTATATCAAAACAAATTCTGATGTGTGGGAATATGGCATGGACAGCAAATTTGATATCCTAAGCGCAATAGCTATGTCTTTTCCATTGCATGATAAGGGTTTATTGAAATCATTGAGAGTTGCAGAAGTTCACAAGACGCTTGTTCTTCAAAAATTTGAAAGATATGTTGTCAGTTATGTTATTGCAGGAAGCTTGGTAAGAGGAGAAACAACAAAGACCTCTGATGTTGATGCTTTCATAATTATTAATGATACGGATGTCAAGAGAATGCCAAGATTGGAATTGAAAGAAAGATTGAGGGGGATTATTTACCAATATATTTCAGAAGCTCAGGCAATTGCAGGAGTCAAAGAGAATATTTTGAATGTTCAGGTTTATCTTCTTACTGATTTCTGGGAGAGTGTCAAGGATGCGCATCCTGTTATCTTTACATTCATTAGAGACGGAATTCCGTTATATGACAGAGGAACATTCATGCCATGGAAAGTTCTTTTGAAGATGGGAAAACTGAAACCATCCCCCGAAGCAATTGATATGTTTATTTCTATGGGAGACAAAACAGTCAAGAGAGCAAAAGATGCTTTACTTGATATTCTTGTTCACGATATTTATTGGGGAGTTATAACTCCAAGTCAGGCATTGCTTATGCTTTATGGTCTTCCCCCTCCAACTCCAAAACAAACAGTCAAGGAAATGAGAGAGATTTTTGTAGAAAAAGAAAAAATGCTTGAATTGAAATTCGTCAATATTCTTGAAAAAGTGGTGGGAAAGTATAAGGAATTTGAGCATGAGACTTTGAAAGAAATCAAAGGAACAGAATTGGATGAATTAATCAAAGGCACTGAAGAATATATCCAGAGATTGAAGGAATTAAGAGAACAGATTGAAAAGAGGGCGCAAGGAAAAACAATCGAAGAAATCTATAAACAGGTTTTTGACTTATTGAAGCCAGTTACAAACAAAGCTTCCAACTCTGCGATTATTGAAGAATTTGAAAGACTGATTAAAGAAGGAAAATTCAACTCACAGCATTCCAAGATTATCCAGAATATTATTGATGCAAAAGAGAATTTCAAGAAAGGGAAGACTAATATTAACATGATTGAGAATGTCAGAAAAGAATCAACATCATTAATTAGTGATTTGATAGAATACTCGCAGAGAAAAGATTTGATGAACTTTGACAAAAGAAGAATGGTTTTGAAATACAAAGAGAAGGACAAGGACAAAGCAGCTGAAATTTTAGCTTATGAAAAAGAAATATTTTTGTTCAAAGATGGCAAGATAAAAAGGATTACAAATAAAATTGAAGAATCTAACATGGACGAGGTTTCAAAAGCAACAGGACAACAGAAGAAATCAGCAAACATTTCTTCAGAGATGCTCACACTTTTGAAAAAAGAACTTGGGGATTTTGAGATTAGCTTATAATGGCTCTTGATTATCACGGTTTATCTGAAAGATATAGACCTTCTAAAATTGAAACACTTTTAGTTGGTGAGGCACCGCCACCATCGGGAGATAAGTATTTTTATTATCCCAAGGAAATGAATCCTGACAGATCCATAAGGGGATATCCAAGTTTGCCCGCAACTATTTTTTATCATCATTTTCAGAGAATTCCTCAATCAATAGGGGAGTATAAAGAATTGCTCTCGGAATTGCAAAAGAAAGGAATTTTTTTAATAGACATACTTGATGAACCTATCAGAGTCAGAGATAGAGTATATCCCAAACAAGTTAATCCAGTTCATCTTAGAAGAATAATTGATACAATTCCAAAATTAAGAGGCAAGATGAAAGACAGAGGGATAAAAGTTAATGATGAAAATATTATTTTTTTAGATCCTGGCCATGGTTATGAGAGATATGTTAGCATGGAATTTCCTTTATCTAAAATAGTAAAATGGGTAGACTACAGAATGTCTGCTGAAGTATGAAATATCTATTTATTCTTGGAAGAAACATTGAACTTTCTCTTGCTGAAATAAAAGCTTTTTTTAGAAAGAATGATATTGAATTCAAACAACTTGGTTTGATAAATAACGGATTGCTGATAGAAACAAAGGAGAATCTTCCAAAGAACATTATCGATAAATTGGGTGGAGTGGTTTCCATGGGAGAAGTTTTGGCTTCCGGAAAAGCAAAAGAAATATCCAACGAATTAGATAAGAGAACAATTTACCTTGGAGAGAATAACAAGCTCAATTACATAGTCTTCAATTTCAATGGGGTTGATCTTGAAGACATTTCTTTTTATCTAAAACAAAAGTTCAAGAAAGAGAGTTTGAAAGCAACGGAAAAGAGATTGACCGGAAACATAAGATTACAGGAAGGGGTATTTGTTCCTAATGTTGCATCAAGAAATATTGATGAGCAGTATTTTCTTTTTGAAAATAATTTCGGAAGAATAATTGAGAAAAGCAATTATGAAAAGATTGAAGAACGAGACATGAAGAAACCGGTCAGAAGAAATGAACTTTCTATTTCGCCACGTCTTGCAAAAATCATGATAAATCTATCTGAGATAAAAGAGAATGAAACGCTTCTTGACCCTTTTTGCGGAATCGGAGTAATACTTGAAGAAGCCCTTATTCAGGGAATAAAAGTTATTGGGATAGACAAAGACAGAGGCGCAATTGAAAACGCAAAAAAGAATCTCAAATGGTTTGAATTTAATTCTGAGAATTATAAATTGATGAAAGATGATTCTTCAAAAATAAAGATTTCAAAAGTTGAAGGAATTGCAACGGAGCCGGAACTTGGAGAATTGCAAAAAGGCATGCCTACAAAAGAAAAAGCAATGGAAATAACAAGAAATTTTGAGAGGCTTATGGTTAATGTCTTAAAAAATCTTAAAGCAAATATTCAAGGGAATATTGTTTTTACTGCCCCCTTGATTTTTACAGGAAAGGAAAGAGTTTCCTGCAATTTCAAAGACATGAGCCTGAAGGCAGGATTAAGAATTGTTCTTGAGCCGATAAATGAATTTCGAAGTGACTCCATTATCGGAAGAAGCATTGTAGTAATGAAGAAATAAGAAGTTTTTTAAACTATTTTTCTAACTTATTAAAATGATAAAAGTAAACCAAGGGTTTCCAATCATTTATCACAGGAGTGCTAAATGAAAGGGAGAGTATTGCAATTCAGACGTGGAAATCATACTGTTCATGAAAGACAGTTTCTTATAGAAGTTTCTGGAGTTAAAACAAAAGAAGAAGCCGACAAATTCGCAGGAAAAGAAGTTGAATGGAAATCACCAGCGGGAAAAATCATCAAAGGTAAAGTTTCTGCAGCTCATGGAAACAACGGGGTTATGAGAGCAATCTTCGAGAAAGGACTTCCAGGGCAGGCAATAACAACCGAAGTGGAGATAAAATAAATGGGATTAAGAAAAGCATCAGCATATTCAAAGAAATTGGTCGTTCCTTATACTAGAAAGAGCAAGAAAAAAAGCAAGTCTTATGTTAAAGTAGTTCCACCTTCGAAAGTTGTCAAATTCACAATGGGTGACGAGAAGGGATTCAAAGAGGGGAAATATCCTTATTTGCTTACAATTGTTTCAGCTGAAAGAGTCCAAATAAGACATAATTCTATGGAAGCCTGCAGACAGTATATCAACAAGAAATTGGATGAATTGCTCTTGGGTAAATATGTTTTCAAGATTCTTCCTTATCCACATCATATTCAGAGGGAAAATAAAATGATTACTGGAGCAGGTGCAGATAGAATGCAGACTGGTATGGCCCTCTCTTTTGGCAAATCCATGGGAAGATCTGCCCTATTAAAAGCTGGTTCAAGGCTATTCTTCTTCGCTGTAGCCAATGAGAATGGAATAAGGATTATAAGAGCTATTCTTAAAGAAATAAGGTCTAAGATGCCAGGTCATATAAAGGCTATACAAACAATGACTCCTGGTTTCAAGCTTATGGAAGCCATAACTGAACCTACAGCCTAATTTCTATAACTATATAGTAGTAACAATCATAAGGTTTATAAATTAAAAAAACAAGAGATTTCTATGGAAAAGACACAAACTGGAAAACCAAAAATTAAAGATATTTTAGAACTAGCTGTAGGTAGTTTTGTAGGCAGAGCAGATTCAACTAAAACTTTGGAAATTCTAGAGAAAACCAGAAGAGACTATGAACTAAGTGATAACAGTCTCTTGAATATCGCTATTATTCCTGCTGGAGACAATAAATATGAATATATTGTTTATGCAAATCTTCCAGGCGCACCTTTACCTTTAAACTACCAGAATCAAAAGGGACTTATACACTTTATTGGAGGTAAAGTTCTTTGGCCAGTAACAGTTCCTGAAACTATGAAAAACAGACAGAACTTTGAAGGATTATTCGCTCCAACTCCTGAGCAATATAATGAAGGCACAAGTTCTCCAAACGAAATCGAATTTTATGGAAGAGATACTAGATATATTCAGCACACTGTAAGTTTGAGAAATAAACATAAATATAGCAAATAATTTTACAAAATAAAATGAGACAAACAATTATTGACGGAAAGAAAATAGAAATGATGCCACATAACATAAAGATAACTCCGCTTGAAGCACCAAAGAATAATTTCTTTAGAATGGACAGCAGGTCAAATTATGCATTTTCAAGGGATACTTCTCCTGAAGAAGTAAGAAAAGTTTACAGAACAATGACAAACATGACTTTGCTTGAAAAGATAGCAGATACTATCTCTGGTATATTCAATTTCCCAGAAGGATTAGACAGATTAAATATGCCTCAGAGTTATACAGATTCTTTTCCTTTACCATTTATACCCGAATATGCTTTTATAAGATATGAAGAATATAAAACGGAGGTAGTGAAACAATAAGATGGCAGACGAAAAGAAACAACCAACAAAAGAACAAATTGAAAAGAAAAGAGCAGAAGCCAGAGAAGCAGCTCTGAAAACTTTCAAAGGGAAAATGCTAGATTTAGCAACTTCTTTCTATGTTGATAATGATAAAGGATATGGCGAAAAAGATAATGCTGCTGTTGATGATTATCTTTATTCCCCTGCAATGGGAAGCGACGAATACAAAAACCTCATGAAGGCATCAAGACAAGGCGGAAAGAGATATACTGGAAATGAATATGGAGTAATCCAAAGTGCCGCAAAAATTGTCCAAGAATCACTTATGTCATTAACTGTTCAAGATATTCTAAATTTGATGGGTTCAAAAGTAGAAGTAAGAAAAGAATTTGAAAAAGGTTATCTAGCTGATTACATGCAGCCCGGAAATGATGATGCAAAGAAATTTGCTCAACAGGCTATTGGAACCTATCTAAACTATCTAACTCAGACAAAAGTTGCTGAAGCTTTGACAAAACAAGCTCAAGCAGGAAGGGCAAGTCTGGAAGATATAGTCAAGAAAGAAGAGCCGAAGAAAGCTGAAGCTCCTAAAAAGAAATAAAATGACAATTAAATTATTTAGACAAAGAAAAGAGAGAGAAACAGAAGCTCTGGAAGTTCTCAGGAAAATAGAAAATTATGGTTCTTTTGGATATCCTTTATTTGGGAAATTAGCAAGTGTTAATATTCAAAGAGTTGCATCTGGAGAAGATACTCCAAGAAGAGCATTAAGAAAATTAGATGATTCCTTGAAATATAGAGATTCATCTGTTGATGAAGTGCTTAAGGAGTCTGAGGCATTTGAAAAATTA
This sequence comes from Candidatus Woesearchaeota archaeon, assembly GCA_964544395.1. Lineage (GTDB taxonomy): Archaea > Nanobdellota > Nanobdellia > Pacearchaeales > GW2011-AR1 > JAKLIN01. The sequence continues at coordinate 21,358 of CAZJAO010000006.1, read as the reverse complement.
TCACCTCAAGACCAAAGAGTGTATACAGAACAGAAACAAGCAGACTATCTACATTATTTAAGAGTAATTCGATCTAAGAAATTTCAATCTGCTTTGGAAAGATGGGTGGCAAATGCAGAACCTATATTGACAGACATAGTAAAAAATAATATGTCTCAAATGATTGGTCTAAAATATTATGACCATTTTAGCGGCGGAAATGGTGAAGGAGCGATACATATGAGAATTGATTCTGAAGATAATTTAACAATGTTCTCAGCATATGGGGATATTGATTCAGAAGGCAAGCCCAACGCTAAAGCGATAGCTAATGGTGTCTTGAAACAAATTTCCCTACAAGGGAACTTATCTTACGAAAGAATAGGCTGTTACGGACAGCTTATGAAATTTAATCACAAAAGAAATGAAATCGTAAAAGATATTCAAAAAAGAACAGGCAGAAATTTGAAGAGAGAAGTTATGGAGATGAATAAAAAAATGAAAACAGATAAACCACAAATTCAATATAGAAATTCTAACAGATGGGTTCCACGAATAGGTCAAATTGTAGATGATGCTCGTGTTAACGGACATATGGTTATTTATAGAGACTTAATTGAGCCCCCATATGAAAGCTCTTCAGATCCAATGTTAAAGGAGATTTATGAGCAAGCCACTCCATGGAATGGAAGGACAGTTATTGTAGAAGGATACAGACATACCCATTGGATTGGAAAAGAAAAAGTCCAGATAATTCCCGAATTAGAAAGAGAAAAGGTAGAATCTGAATTAAGAGCCATTATAACAAAAGAAGATGAACGAATAAATAATCTAACATTATCAACCCCTCCAATAAGGCCTGTCAAAAAATTTACTTTCTGGAATTAATTATTCTTTCTGATTTTCGTCTTCCTTAGTTTCTATATTAATAGTGCTTCCATTAGTTATTGTATCATCAACTAATTTTGCCATTGTTCTTATGAATTCATCAGTCCTGTCCTGCCACATATCAATATCAACGCCTCTTATATCTTTCAATTCTCCGTGGGAAATTTTTTTGTAAAGGAAAAGCAAATCTCTATACCAGATTACATATTTCATGTCGAGATATTTATTATCAACAAAAGTTTCTCTTAAATTCAAGGAGATATGTTCTGGTGAAGGAGGAAGAACATTTCTTGAAATCAAAGCAGCATGAGCAGAATCAACCATCGCCCAATACAATCCTTCAATCGCACTCAATTGTGCGGTCTTACTTCTCAGAAAATGCTGGGGAGCTCTTTCAAGGCAGCTATAAACAGCTTCGGGAGTTGATTTTATTTTTCCTTTCAATAACAAATATTTTAGGGGCTCAAAAAATCCACCGAAATCAATCAATGTTTCCCCATATCTTATGACATTTATAACCATTGGGTCTCCCCTCATCAAATCATCCCACCATGTGCTCAATTTTATTGTATTAATATGAAGACTTTTCTTGTAAGGATTTCTTTTTACCAACTTGTCAAGCTCTTCCCTGTACCATGCAATTAATTCCTGATCCCAATCAATTGAAACATCATCGATAATTATGATAATATCAATATCAGAACCCGAGACAGTTGTTTGCTTCGCTGTCGAGCCGAAAAGAACAATTGACTTTATTATCTTATTAAATCGTTCGTAGGTCTTAGTCGCAAAGTCCATTGTTATATCCAAATCTTTTACAATGTTCAATGTCGGAAAATTAGAGGGACTTGGCATTTTTTGAGCGGACTTTTTCTTGACTTTTAGAGGAGTAACATCTGCTTTAGTTATTCTCTTCTCTTTTGCTTCAATTTTTTTAGAAACTCTTTTTTTCTTCACCATCTTTTATACAGTGTAATATATATTTTAGTTTTTAAATATTTTTGATTGACTTCTATCATCTCTTCTTTGAAGAAATCAATAATAAAACACAGGAGAAAATTATCAATATGGTTCCCAAAAATCCACCAGCGAATTTTGCGGGAGTCCCAATTACTGCTCCAGTCATTCCCGAATTAATGATTAATACTATCAATCCGAGAATTCCAAGGATTAGAGGAGCTATTTTTCCGGGAGTAGCATATCCCCTAATTTTCTCAACTTCTCTTTCTGCAGCTTTTACTACCTGCTTCTTAGTGCTATTATACTCGCCTTTAGTCATCAAGCCATTATATCTCATCTCATCAAATATTACATCAGACCACCCTAAACCTTTTAGATTTCGAGCGGATTCCAGAAGTTCCGGTGGCATATTTCCCATATTACCATTAGCTGCATATCCTTCCAAATTTCTAGCAAACTGAACAGCTCGCCCAATGTAATCTTCTCCTAATAATCTCCATTGAGAAATGAAACCAAAGGGCTTCTTGGCTTTATCTTCCAAACTTTTTTTCAGTATTATCTCTTTTCCTTTATCTTCAAGTCCACCACCATTAGCAATATATTTCGTAAGACCTTCAAGGAGATAATTAGTAAGCTGATTTTGGTTCATATTAAGATTCTGTTTTGCATAGCTAATCAAACCCATTTGATGCTTCTGCAATGCTCCTTTATCAATATAGTTTCTAATTACACTTTCACGACCTTCAAATTTACGATGTCGCTTTACAATCTCCCCTATTCCATCTTCTATTGCTTGATCAATTACCGTCTTTTGTTGATGTGGCATTTTTATTATTAGTATATTATTATTTTTAAATATTGTTGAAAATATATTTTCTACTCCATAGGTTGGCCGCCCATTCTTCCTCTCCCTGTTTGCTGTCTTTGTCCACCCAATTCAGCAGGAAGAGTTGAAAATCCTGAGCCAAATGTTTCATAATTAATTTGCGGAAGCATTTGTCCATAACCACTGAAATATCCCTGAGTTCCCACCGCCTGCGTCCAATAGGGCTGCATTTTTATTCCATAAATAGGAGAACCGAAAGCTTCAAGTGTCTGCTGGAAAGGCGATGTCTTAAAATGTTCCCACCAATTTCCCGCTTCAATAATTTTTCGGGCTTCAAATCCTTTTTCTCCTAATTTTTCCATAATTGCTTTAATTGGGACATTTCCCATTCCCATTGGCAACTCGGTATGCTCAAATCCAAAATTATCAGATAGATGAACATGCTTGACAAGAGGGGCAACTTTTTCAGCTTCTGCTATGACATCTTTTTCACTATAACCATATTTTCTAAGCATGTTAATATGACCAACATCCCAAGTAATTCCGATTGTTTTGCTTGCAGCAGCTTCAGCTTCTCCTCTTTTCATTCCCCCTTTTACTGCAGTTTCAACAAATTTTTCTCTCGCCATTTCAACTAATTTTTTCAAATCTTCTGCTCTCGAAAGTCCGCCGCCTACAGGAGGATTTTCAATGCTGATTATAGGAGATTTATCCCCGAATTGTTTATAAGAATTAAATGCTGCATTTGCAAAAGTTGTCGCTGAACGCTCAACTGCAAAATCTTCAACAGGCTTGTAAACTTTCGGAGCTTCTAATGCATCAAGATTCTGCATCAGTGAATCCATTGCCCGTGATTGCGCTGCTAAATCCCATGGACTTTTTGCTTCACCAAGGGACTCTCTGAAATCTTTTGATATTTCTTTCAATTGTTTTTGGCTTGCTTCATTATTCTCTGCAAGACTAATCTTATATGCTTTCTCAAATAAACCTGAAAGGTGCTTTTGTATCTCTCCCAGTTCAAGACCCGCATTATGATGCCTGCTGGCTTGGCGTCTTTCTTCTGGTCCCAAACTTTCAAGACTTGAGCCTGTTTTTATTTTTTCCTGGATTGAATCAGCAAAAACCTGTGTTTCATTTATCATTCTGTCAGCCCTTTCTTTGATTTGAACAAGATTTGTGATTGAATCACTCCATTCAGTTTCATTCCTGACTTCAATTTGTTTCTCGGCACTTTCCCTCATTCCTTTAATCAATTCATCTTCAGACATTTTAGGAGAAAATCTCTGTCCTGCTTGTACCATTGCCATCTGCCCCGTATCCTGATTAATTATCGGAATTCTTGCTTTCTCTTCTCCTTCCTTTAATCTTTTATATTCTGGACCCTGCCAGGTTACAGAAGAATGAAATGTTACGGGGATATTCCCATTAGGACCCATCTCATGGCTTTTTTCAATTGCTGAAAGCATTTGTCTTTCGGCTTCTTCCCTTGCTAACTCACTGTATCCTCCCTGCTGTGAAATTCCAGAGGGCTCTATTAAGGGAGCGTGAACAGAAATATCGACACCAGTCAATTCGCTTAATCTTTTTACTTCTCTTAATTGTTGAGTTGGAATCGATTCAAAAGTGCCAGGCTGTATCGTAGAAATTTCAATCTGCTTTGCGCCTGATTTTAACTTTGTAGCAACTTCTTGAACTATATTTGCTGTTCTTGGGTCAGTAGCTATTCCAAGCTGTCCTGCAGGAATTCTATATCCTACAAAACCCGTATCTGGATTTAAAGTAGAATACCCGCCCTGATAAATATCTTCAAGATGATAGTTGTCGTCCATGTGCCTCTTAATATTTGAGGAGAATTTAATTTATTAATTTATTGATTTGATGAATCTTCAGAAGGAGCGGGAAGAGGTTCTACATTTGCATATTCATCAGGAGTTTTTTCACCATATTTGCTTCCCACATAATTTGTTTCATATTTTGTTTCAGAATAGTTTTTTCCTTCCTTTCCCTTTTCTTTTATTCTTGGCGCAAAAGCCAACCCGCTTTCAAGCGAGCTTCCGACAGGCAGATTTTCAAGACTTCGTTTTGTCGAAGAAGCCGACCTGAATCCAGGAGAAAATTCAAAATCTTCGTCCTCCTCTTCATTTTCCAAATCAATCTTTTCTGGTTTCTTTTCTTTGACCTCTTCAAATCTCTTTTTATGCTCAAGAATTATAATTTTCCCTTTGAATTTTTTAGAGATTAGTCTCTTGCTTTTTTTTGCGGATTTTATTTTTTTCATTTCAATCATCAAGTAAAACTTTGCATTCCATGAGCTTTCTTATAGATGTCAAAAAGATTAAATGAAAGTTCTTTTGCAGCTGCATCAGCAATCGGCCTCAAATATGTCTTCTCAAGGAAGTCCTCTGGCTTGGTTGTCTTTGGAGGTTCTGGTTTGCCGCCTGATTTTCCCTCGCCTTTTTTATTGTACATTCCGAAAAGTGCGGAGAAAGGATTGTAAGTATCTCTAACTTTTTCTGCTTTCTTTTCGGCTTTATCCTCTTCTTTCAAAAACATGTCAATATCTCCTTGCAAATCTTCTATGCCCCCCGTTGCTCCCTCGATTAATTTTAATGCATCTCCAATATCAGATTTTGCAAGTTCTTCATTGACTTTTTTTAGTTCATCACTATTCAACGAATATCCTGTAAAAACAATGTCTGTTCTTCCACCAAATACATAATGCTGCTGATAAGCGGAAGTCTTTTGGGGAATTCCACGAAAGTTGAATTCAACAACAACACAACTGAAATAATCTCTTTTTATGCTTCCTTTTTTCTGCAATTTAATGAAATCCCTTGGGAGTTTCATATCTTCAACGCTCCCCTTGATGTCCACTTTTGATTTTCCGAGAAGAGTTAATTCAAGAAGAATTGTATTGAATGTCGTTACAAGAGAAGGATTCCTCGAATTCTCTTTCATTTCAAGCTGTTGTGCTGCTCTCATGTATGGCTTTGCCCAACGTGAATAAAGCTTCACGCTATTAACCTGGCTCTTTAGATATTTTCTTTCAAGTTCATATCTCTTTCTCAATTCTTTTTCAGATTCAACAACCCATAGGTTAAATTCATAAATTCTTTGTTTTACAATCCGTTTAATCTGGTCATTCAAATCAATCTCTTTTCCTCCCGGTCCTTTCAAACTTTCGTCTTTTGTAAATAAGAATGCATCAATCAAAGTCTGATAACCCATCCCTCCGCCTGAAACAGCCATTCCTTTAATGCTTGAATTTCCCTTGTTGATATCAACTCTATCCATCCATATTTGTTTCAGTGAAAGCATCGCTGCTTCGCTTTTTTCCCTGTTTGAAGATTTTACATCATTATAACTTTCAAGCCTTATTTTGAACTCTTTCAAATCATAAATCAGATTCAAGATGCTTCTTACCACATTATTGATATCTCCGAGAATTTTTGTTGCCTGTTGTTGCATCACAGTTGCTCTCTGACCTAATTCTGAAAAGTGTCCGCTCCCTGGAGAGGAGGTAAAATTATCTGTTATTTTTTCTGGAGCCAACCTCATATCATTCATCAAATCAAGAATAAAGAAATAAATCGGTTCCAAGGTTTCGGAAGAAGAATCATAGACGATTGTATGCTGTTCCAATGGCTTTGGTTTCACTTCATCAGCAGGGATTTTATCAGGACTATGATATTTAGTCAGCAATTCCCTTTTATTTTCAGCGTAAAGATTTGGATTGACTTTTCCAATAATCTGATGGATACTAGCCATGTATAAAATAATGATTTAGAGTTTAAAAAATGTTTTAATGCATCCTCAATAATTTTAAAAAGATTATTCATATCTATATTCATGGGACTATTTGGAAAAAAAGAGAAAACTGTTGATTTGACAAACAGATATACTCGGCAGGTAGAAAAAATGGAAAACATCAGGGGACTTGTCAATAAAGCGACTAACACAAATAAAACCTCGCCACAAAAGATTCAGACTCAAACTCAACCTGTTCAAACACAAAACAGCTTTGGTTTTTTGAGAGATATGGCCTCTTCTGCTCCTGTAACTTATCCCGAAAGCGAAGATAGTGCAGATGACAAGAGAAGAAAACTTGCAAAAAGACTTGCAGACTTAACTGAAAGGCTAGAAGATTTATCAACACAAATTTATCATCTCTCACAAAGAGTTGAACTTCTTGAAAGAAAAAATAAGATGGGTTTTGAGAATTAATCTCTAAAACGGATTCTGAAATTAGATTTATAAATTAAATTTCCCTTAGCAGTTGATGAAATCTACAAGAAAATTTATATTTGATATCTTCAAGAATTACAAGAAAGAAATCTGGTTCATTACAATTGTATCTATCATTGGCTCCTTAATCACGGCTGCAATACCTTACATTTATGGAAGACTTTTTGATTCGGCTATTATTCCAAATACTTCAGTAACTTTCTTATTATCCCTTATTCTTATCTGGTTTGTTCTTAGTATCATCTCTAATTTCATCTCCAATCTTGTCTCATTAAGAGGGGGGATTCTCGGACTGAAAGCAGCATTAAGCGCAGAAGCTGAAGCCTATTCTCATTTCTTAACTCTGCCCGTGCCTTTCCATAAAAAGCAGAAGAGAGGAACAATCTTAAGCAGAATAGCAAGAGGGGCAGGAAATCTTGAACACACGACAGAAATTTTCTCAAATGTTCTTCCACAATTTTTAACTTTAATTTTTTCCGTAGTTGTAATGTTCATTCTGAAATGGCAGCTCGCATTGATACTAATCTTTTCTTTCATTATTTACTCTTGGATTACAATAAGAATGACTAAATCACTTATGAAGATTCAGGACAAGGAAAACAAGGAATATGACAAACAATATGGCAATGTTTATGACCGACTTTACAATATTTTCCTTGTAAAAAATTATTCAATGGAGAGTGTAGAGAGGGAGAGATTCAAAAAAGCCCTTGTCAGCAAATTAGTTCCAATGTCTGAAAGAACCAGCAAGAAAGATACAAGATTATCCAATATCCAGGGATTCATCTACACTTTAAGTTTTGTTCTTATTCTTGGAATTGCAATTTTCTTCCTGAGCAATAAGATTATTTCAAGTGGAGAATTCATCATGTTCTTTGGATATGTAAATCTGGCGTTTACACCATTCAGATCAATAGCAAGTGTTTATAGGAACCTGCAGAAATCTTCTGTTGCAATAAAGAGATTTGTAAAATTAGGAAAGCTTGCTCCAGAGCAGATGAAACATGGCAACAAGACTATTGAAAACCTAAAGGGCGAAATTGATTTCAGAAATGTAAGCTTTGAATATCCCGGAAGAAAAAAGATTCTTAATAACATCAGCCTAAAAATCAAAAGCGGAGAAACCGTCGCACTTGTGGGAAAAAGCGGAGTAGGGAAATCCACTCTTTCAGAATTGATTCTCGGATATTACAAAACCAAGGAAGGACACATTTACATTGACGGCGTTGAAATTTCTAAACTTGATTTAGGATGGTTGCGGGACCAAATTGCAATTGTTCCGCAGGATTTGGAATTATTCAATACGAGTCTTTTGAAGAATCTGAAATATGCAAAACCATATGCAACTCCAGATGAAGTCATTGAAGCATCAAAGGCAGCATCTGCCCATGATTTCATTTCAAAATTTCCAAAAGGGTACAATTCAGTTATAGGGGAACAGGGATTGAAGCTCTCAATGGGACAAAGACAGAGACTGGCAATTGCAATGGCTTTCCTGAAGAATCCAAAAATCCTTATTCTTGATGAACCCACTTCTGCACTTGACGCTGAATCAGAAGAAAAAGTCCAGCAGGGAATAAATCATCTAGTTAAGGGAAGAACTACACTTATTATTGCACACAGATTCTCAACAGTAAAAAAAGCTGACAGAATTGTTGTATTAAATGAAGGAAAAATTGCTGAAGTTGGAAATCATGAAGAATTGATGAAAAAGAAAGGATTATATTACAAGCTTTATTCTCTTCAGTCTGGAATTAATTAATTTAAATATATTTATTTTATCGATTACAAAAAGAAAACAAAGGCAATAATCCCTTTTATTTTATAACTGAAAAATTTATTAATATCCAAATATTTTTTATTATATGAAAAACCTTGATGAAAAGGCGAGAGCCTATGCATTGAAGAATGCGATTTCTCATGAAGGAAAAGCTGTTCAGGGTTCTGTAATTTCATCTTTATTTCATGAAGGATTGAAAAATGAGGACCTAAAGAAGTATATCAAGGATATTTCAAAAATAATCAGCGAAGTTAATTCTCTTTCAATAGATGAACAGAAAAAAGAATTTTCAAAACTAGAAAAATATACTAGTGAAAGAGAGGCAAGAGAAGGACTAGAAGAACTTCCAAATGCTGAAAGGGGTGTGGTCATGAGATTTGCTCCTTCTCCTTCAGGACCAATGCATATCGGACATGCTCTTACTTTCTGCCTTAATTTATTATATGTCAATAAATATGGTGGCAAGATGTATTTGAGAATAGAAGATACTAATCCCGAAAACATTTATCCAAAAGCTTACAAGATGCTTGAAGAAGAAGCAAAATGGCTTTCAGATGGAATTGCAAAGGTAGTGATTCAATCGGATAGAATGAATTTCTATTACAAATATGCTGAAACATTAATCAAAAAGAATGCTGCTTATGTCTGCACCTGCTCTTCAGAAAGGTTCAAGGAATTTGTAATGCAGCAAAAAGATTGCCCATGCAGAAAATTATCTGAAAAAGATAATATGGAAAGATGGAACAAAATGCTTGACAAAAAAGGATTTGGAGAAGGAGATGCTGTTTTGCGTTTTAAATCTGATATGAAAAATAAAAATCCTGCTTTCAGGGACTTTCCCCTTGCAAGAATAAATCTTACAAAACATGCAAGGCAGGGAAATAAATACCGCATCTGGCCTTTGATGAATCTCTCAGTTACAGTCGATGATATTGAAATGGGAATGACACATATCATCAGGGGAAAAGATCACAGAGACAATGCAGAGAGGCAGAAAATGATTTACAAAGTTTTGGGAAAGAAATTTCCATGGACAGCATTCCTTGGCAAGATTCATTTCAAGGACATGGAATTATCCATGACAAAGATGAGACAAGAAATTGACGAGGGAAAATATAAGGGATGGGATGACAAAAGATTGCCGACGATTGCTTCATTAAAAAAGCAGGGATACAAGCCGAGTGCATTCTGGAAATTCGCAGAGCAGGTTGGTTTGTCCGAAAATGACAAGATAATGGATAGAAAAGAATATTTCCTTTTGCTTGATAACTTCAATAGATAGAAATATTTTTAAATAAGATCGAATTTAGATAAGGAGTACAAAAGAGGACAATGAAAAACAAACGAGGAATTTCTTCAATCATAGCAACATTAATTTTAATTCTATTGACAATAGTTCTTATTGGAATAGTCTGGGTTGTTGTCAGCGGCATTGTTACAAATTCAACAAAGCAGGTTAATTCAGGAGCACAATGCTTGAATTCAGGGGTTCAGATAACTTCTGCGAGTTGCACACAATCAGGTAGCAACTGCAATGTAACAGTCCAGAGAAATTTGGGAACTGATACTATAGGTGGAGTAAGACTTATCTTCATGAATGCAGTATCAAACAGCAGCATTAATGACACCATTGGAAACATACCAACACAGGGTTCTGCACAGGCTCAAAATTGGAATATGGGAGTTTCAAATATAACTGAAGTTGATGCAGCTATTTATTTCACAGATGCTTCAGGCGCTAAGAGTGTTTGCAGCGGCGCAACAAAGTTCACAACAATTTCATTAGTTTAATTATGAGTAGAAAAAAGTTTAATTTATTTGCTATACTCTCGATTATATTTTCATTTGTATTCTCTCCTCTTGGATTAATTTTTGGGATAGTGGCTCTCAATCAAATAAAGAAGACTAAAGAAAAAGGTAAGGGACTTGCTACATTTTCAATTATTTGGGGTTGTTTTGTTATACTTATTGTGATAACCAGTATTGTATGGGTAACCATTAATGGACTAACTATTAATATAGGACGAATCTAATGTACTAATGAGAATATTTTTATAGTGTTTCTTCCACAAATTTATGACACACTTAAGGGAAAGTCAAGTTGAACGAAACCGTAGGTGTCGTTGCATGGCGACTGTAGTTCAGTGGCAGAACACACGACTGTGGCTCGTGGAACGAGAGTCCGATTCTCTCCTTTCGCCCTTTTTCTGAAAAAATTTATATAGTAATTATTTCTTGATTAATAAAAGAGATGATAATACGAAAAGCGCATTCTAAAGATGTAAGAGATATTGCTGAAATTTACAGACGTGTATATTCTGAAGCGCCATATCATGAGAGGTGGAGTAAAAAAACGGCTCTTGGAAGAGTTCGTGATGAATTGGAAGACGGGAAGATTTATGTTGCTGAAGTCGAAAAAAAAGTTGCAGGCTTTATTGCTTTCTCAACTTATGAATGGTTCGATGGTAAATGGGGTTACATAGATGATTTTGGGATGCTGAAAGAATATCGGGGCAGGGGAATCGGAAAGATGCTTATGAAAAAAGCAGAAGATGATTTGCGGAAAGCAAAGGCAAAAGTTATTGACCTTCGTGTTCACAAGAAGGCAAAAGCATTTAATATGTATAAAAAATTGAAATATAAAGAGAATGGATATATAGATATGGAAAAAAAATTATGACAGATGAATTAGTTAAGGGATTCAGGGATTTCACAGGAGAAGAAGCCGAAAAATTATCTGAAATAAAAAAGATAATCGTGAAAAATTTTGAGAAATATGGCTTCGAGTCAGCGGAGACTCCGGTAATTGAATATGAAGATTTCGTAAAAGGCGGAGACAAGAATGAAGATAAGGACGAAGTTATCTCTGATATTTTCAAATTGAAAGACAAGGGAAAAAGGAACCTTGCTTTGAGATATGAATTTACATTCCAATTAAAGAGATTAATGAAAGGAAAGAAACTTCCTTACAAGAGATTTGAAATCGGAAATGTTTTCAGAGATGAACCTGCTTCAACAAACAGATTAAGGCAATTCACTCAATGCGACGCAGATATTGTGGGGCTTTCTGACATTCAAGGGAGAGATGAAGCGGAGATTTTAAGCCTTACAAGTGATATCTTGAAAGAATTAGGAATTAAACCCCTCATTTTAATAAATAATAGAAAATTGCTTAATGAAATTCTTGACGACTTGAAAATTGGAAAGAACAAAGAGCAAGTATTAAGAGAAATAGACAAATTTGACAAGATTACTGAAAAAGAATTAAGAACAAATTTGAAAAAATTCAAAGCTGAAAAGCTGATGGATTCATTAAATCAAGGGGAAGATTATTTCAATAAATTTGAAAGCTACAAGGAAATAGTGAGTTTGATTGACTATTGCAGAATTTACGGACTGGAGGTTAAGTTTTCCCCCACGATAATTAGAGGACTTAGTTATTATAACGGAAATGTGTTTGAGGTAAAAGCACAGGGAATCAAAGAAACAGTAGTTGCGGGTGGAAGCTACAAATTCAATGATGTTCAATGCACAGGAATTTCTTTTGGTTTGGAAAGACTAGGGACTGTTGCTAGTCTTAAATCAGAGAAAGAAGAATATCTTGTTGTTTCACTTGGAGAAGACAAGAAAGCAATTAAGCTTGCACAGAAATTAAGAAATGAAAATAAGGAAGTTTCAATTTATTATGGAAAGCCAACAAAGGCACTTGAATATGCAAACTCTTACAAGATAAGCAAAGTTATTTTCATTGGAGAGAAAGAGACCCAATCTGGAAAAGCAAAAGTCAAGGACATGAAAAGCGGAAAAGAATCCGAAATTAAATTGTGATAATTTTATAAATAAATTAATCATATCTATACATGAAAAAGAGTGAAGAAAAGAAAAAAGAGGTCAGAAAAAAAGTAGACTGGAGAGATATTGGAGAAGAATTCAAATATGCTCTTTACAATTTGGGAAACTCGATAAACAGAGCTCTTGAGAAGGAAGAAAAAAAGATAGGCAAAAAGAAGAAAAAGAAATAATTATAATTTTACAAAATTCTCAATCAAATTCTTGTTTCTTACTTCTGGGTGAAATAATGTCGTATAAATATTTCCTTTGTTGTAGACTTCTGGCAAAACATAAAATTGGTGAAGATGATAGACTTGCATCTTTCCCTTCATTCCTAAAAATTCTTTCTTAAGACCAAGGTCTTTCAAGCCGATTTCTTTTTTCTTCTTTAACTTATATCCAAGAACTAAACCTATGATGTGTGCTCCTCCGCAGATTCCTAAAATTTTCTTGTTTGTGTTTTTTATCCACGAGAATTTGTCAAGATGCATGAGAAAATCATTATCTTTTAGAGATGTACCTGCAATGATTATCTTATCCGCATTATTGACCTCTTTAATTGTTAAATTTTGACAATTGACAATTTTAACTTTATCAATTTTCTTGACTATATCTTCAATTGGCTTTACAAATTCAGATTCATGCAGTTTTTCTTTGCAGATATTTATAATAAGAATCATATTTCTAAGCTAACTTGTATGTTGCACTGACACTTGCTGTTACATCTTGTGATGTTGGAGCGAGATTCATTGTGGCGGCTTTTGCGCCTGCATTTGCTACTGATGGTGCGGCAACTCCGGATGAGGCATATATTGGCCATGGATAATAGTTGAAGTTATCCACAGACACTGAAACCAAAGCGCCTGTTGCCTTTCCGAAACCTGCTGCAACAGCATCTGCCTTTGTCTTTGCATCTTGTGAAGCAACTTGCAAAGCCTGAGCTTTGTATTGATTCTGAAGAGCCTGGCTCAATTCAAAATTAATTGTTGAGACTCCTGCACCTGCATTTGTTCCTGCGTCAATCACAGAACTTAGCTTTGTTGTATCATTTGCAGCAAATTCAAGTTTTACTGAATGCATAGCAATAAATCCGCTGTTTGTTGACTTTCCAGTTGTATCATAAATGATATTTGGATAGATGCTATAGCTATCTGTTCCTATCTGACTGTCTGTGAAACCCAGAGAAATTAAGGAAGTTTTCAGCTGATTGTATATTGCTGTGTTTGCTGTGTTTGCGTCTGAACTTGTTGTTCCATTTGTCTGTATGTTGAAGAATACGGCAACCAGGTCCGGCGTTACCTTAATCGTAGACATTCCTTGAACAGTCATCGTGTTTGTTGTTGATGAGAACATAGGAACGAAAACAAGCAAGGTTAGAATTGTTAAGAAAATTATAGCTCCAACAACGATAGAAGTAATTGCAACTGCATTGCTTTTATGTGTAGGCATAACTGAGAAAAGAGAAAGGAGTTTATAAATTTTTAAGTCTGGAAGAAGTTAGTAAATATAGACAATATTATATTATCCACCAACGGCGTTGTTTATACCTTCTGCAATTTGTCCGACAATGTTTGTATGCCACTTCCAGCAAAAAGTCTTTCCAATGCCCCAATCACATGTGACTCCAACTTTTTGGGCTTCGACTCCTCCAAAATATCCCCAAACTAATAATCCAATTACAACTATAGCAAGAATAACAAATAAGCTACCTTTTCCTCTTTTATTCATATAATATAGATAATCAAGAAGTATTTAGATGTTTCTTATTTCTTTCCCACAGCATCTTCTAATTTGCCTTTGAGGGCAAGATATTTTGAAACCAAGCTCAAATCATTATATAATTTAAGCAGCTTGTTGTTCACATCGTTTCTCTCTGCATCAGTAAGAGTCTTTGACGTCAGCATCTTTTCATAAATCTCAACCGCCTTTGCTTTTCTCTTTTCCTTCTCAAAAATCATCGCCTGAGTCTTGTAAAAATCTTTTATGATATTCAGAGTGTTTGTCTTTTCCATTGGTTTGACTTCTGCAATAATCCTGTTAACTATTGAATCTGCCATATCAAAATATCCGCCGTGAATATAATTCCCTGCTTCCATGATAAGGAATCTCATTTTATCTGCATAAATGTTAGTCATCTCAGCCAGTTTGCTATAAGTCTCTGCTGCCTGGGGAAACATCATTCTTCTTTCATAAATTTCTGCCAATCTTATGCACACGTACTTCTTTGATTCAGGCGAAGGATTCTCTTTCAGAAATCTCCTTATAGTATCAATCTGCACATAATCACCTTTACCAGCCAGCTCTTTTTCAATTTCCACTTTTCCCATCTCTTTCTTTAATAGCATAGAAAAATAATCTAAAAGAGGTATTTAAGGATTAGGATAATGGAAAAGTTGTTTAGAACATGATATTTTTCTTAGTATATTTATTTATAAATCGATAGAATATGAAATTTTATGACAAAAAAAGCAGCATTACCTTCCGACATGGACGAACCAATCGGAGAAAAAATGAAAAGAGAATTGCAGGAAGGAGATTTAGTTAAAATCATGTTAAAAGAAAATGCTATATTGTCTCCCGGAATTTATCATGCAATTGTATCGGATGAAACAGGAAAAGAAAAAGGTGTAGGCAAATCCTGTGTTGGTTATGTCGGCTTTTTAGACCAATTAGCCATCTCATTAAGAGAAACCTGGGGGATACCAAACAATGAAGCAAAGCTTGATGTTTATTATTCTGCAATAGAATCTTACCAGAAAAAAGAATTATAATTTTATCTTCCTTGTCTGATTTTGTTTTCATTAAATTTATAAGCTAAGGCGCGGGGTTGTTCGGATGGAAAGAATATTCTATCTTGACCTGCACGCTAATCAGCTGTACGGATGGGAAAAATACAAAAGTCTAGAGTATATAACCCAGATGATTGAAGAGCTAAGGCGCGGAAATAATTTTCCTCCGGTTCCTGTTCTAAGAACAAACAATGGCCTATTTTATCTTTCTGTTGACACCGGCCTTCCCAACGACCCCTTTATCATAGACGGTGGCCACAATAGAGCAATAGCACATTATCAGGTAAGAAAGCCTTTGAAATGCATGCTTCTGGAAGGCGAACCCAGATTCGCTGACGATAAGTTTTTTTATGTTCCAATAAGGGATATAACCATGGGATAGAGATGAAAAGAGTTATAGTTTTATTTCACGTCTAAAAGAATTTTCTCCTTCTTTGAAATCTTTAAACGACTTTACTTTCAATTCTTTTTTGAATAAAGGACAATTAATAACAAAGGATTCAAACTCTCCACCCTCTCCTGCGGGATTAATCTTGTATTTTTCTGCTAAAACCCGTATTTCATCAATAAATTTTTTATCAATTGTTCTTCCGAGCCAAGATTTATTCAGAGGATATGCAAAGACTCCAGTAATTATAATCTTAAATTTGTCCTTGATTAAATCTTCAAGGAGTTCAAGCTGATTTTTCAACCACAGAGGATTAAAGCATTGCAATCCAAGGTCATTGCAGATTTTTTGGATTCTTGAAGCCTGATAGACAGATTCCACAGCCCCTGTAACAATTCCTTCAATCTTGTATTTCTTTATCGCTTCTTTGATTGCTATTTTCAAATCTTTCAATTCAATTTCCTTTTTTCCTTTTGTTTTTTGAATTATTAGGGGAAGGCTCATTGCCCGAGCTTGAATTTCTGTTGCTGAAATAGAAGGTGTGTGAAACATGTAAGAACTTTTGTTCGAAGAAACAAGAGAAATTAAACAAACAGGTTCATAACCTTGTTTTTTAGTCAGATACATTGCATAAGTAGAATCTTTCCCCCCTGAAAATAAAACTCCGAGTTTCATCATTAAATAAAATTTAGATGATTTATATAATTTAGTTTGAATAATATAAAACCTTAAAAATTAATTTTTTCTGAGATTGTGATGAACCTAATAGATAGACTTTGGATAAATTCTGAAATCAAGAGAGCCATGAGAGGAACTCAGCATTATGAAAGTGCTGAAGAGGGTTGCAGCAATATTGATGCTGCTTATTCTGTGATAACAAAATATCTTGATGATATTTCTCCCCTACGTGTACAGGAATTGAGAAAACAGGTTGAGATAGCGGAAATTGACTTGAAAAATAAGATGACTTTGGGTTATATAATTTAATTTTCTTCATTACTTTCTTCCAAAACTTCAATTTCTTCTTCAACTCCCGATTCTTCTTCATTTTTGATTTTTTTCTTGTCTTTAGGATTTTTGAGAACACGTTTTACTTCTTCCAACTCTTCAAGTCTTTCAAGCTCTTTCGATTCTGCAATCAAATCGGCAAAGAAATTCGGATTTTTCTTGAAATACAATTCCCTTGGCCAGATATAAAATTCTTCGAAATGTGAATTCTGGTCGAGCCAGACTTTTCGCTGTGAATCCAAATTCAATAGCATAAAAAAGGAGATGATTCGTTCCTCTTTATCTGTTCCTGCAAGTTCGGTGAATGAAACTTTCTCAACAAAATTTTGTTTCATGTAATTCATCACCTTGTCATAAATTTCAATTGATCTGCTATTAAGATTAAATCTTCTTTTTGGAAGTGAAATAGAAGTTTCTCTCAGAGCATTATTGTTTATGATTTCCTTTTTTATTCTTCTGTTCTCTGTTATGATTGCCTTGTCAAGAGATTCAATCAATTCGCTTAATGTAACCCTTCTGAAACGCGGCAATGGGCTTTTTGGAACTAAATCAGGCAAATCTCCGATATCGACTTCAGACCAATCTATCTGCCGAACTAATTTTTCATCATCTTTCTTTCCAAAAAGAATTTCATCAATGCTTTTCAGGTATTTGCTTAGCAATAATTCTGATTTAATTCTAAGAAGGAATGCGGCAGCAAGCAAAACTTTGCTTGAAACAAAAAAATCTTCTTCCTCAAGCTTTCTGATTTTTTCCAAATATCTATTTGTCAAGATGCCAATATCAACATCCCAAGGGTCAAGTTGTTCCGTATTAATCAAATCATAAATGATTTCCTGCCAAGAGATCTCTCTGCTGAAGAGTAAATCCTGAATCTGCTCTTGCTTAGCACTATTATCTTTCTTGGGAGCACCTTCGCTCTTTTCACCTGATTTTTCCATCGATTATACAGGAAAATAGAATTTATAAAAGGTTGTAGTTCCTACAACTAATCATATGTAGTGTCTAAAAGAGACATTAAATGAAAAAATAATTACTACTTTATATTGACAAGTCCTTGTCATTCTTTAAGGGTAACAGAACCGAAAGGTTTATATATGAAATGGGAGTAGGAATATTATCACCTCTTTTTCCCTAGGAGAGGCTTCAAGTTATCTTTTTGATCAACTTGAAGAATCTCCCTGGGTTTGTAATAATTATTGATTGATTATATCCGATCTAAAATTCGGCACGATTCTCAGTTGAATTATTGTAAAGAGAAATTAATAAGAGGGATTAATTATTTTTTAGTAAACTCAGAATAATGGCATTTGCCACAATAAACTCTGTCCTTAGCCTTCATCAAGAAGACTCCGGGGCCACATCTTGGGCAATGAGCCGATTTTACAACTTTATTGCCTTCAATTTTATACAAAGCATATTTCTTGCTGGTTGGTTTATTCTTATGAGCTTTCTTTCCTTTCTTTGCTTCTTTTTTAGCCATTGTAATTATTTAGCCGCTTCCTTTTTTTGTTTTTTATTTATGAGATGGAATTTTTCTCTTTCAGGGGAAGAAGAATAAATATTTGCTATAATTGTAAATCCCTTAGAACCAAACTTGCCTGCAACTTTGCTTATATGAACCTGTTCTTCAGCAACAGAGTATTTTTCAGAAATTATTTTTCTTGCAGCATCCATGCTGGGAGGAACAGCTAAATTAGATACATTCAATTTTATCTCTCTTCTGTTCATAAGCGGATTATGTCTTTCTGATTCCATTTTATAGTTTTATTGCGAAATTTCCTTTTTCTTTAATTCCTAATTTTGGAGCAATCTCTGATTTCTCCGGGTTTGTAACAACTATTCTTCCCTTGAAGCTGTCGCTGTATTCTCTTGAGCCACAACTAGGGCATTTATCTCCTTCATAAATTTTCTTGCAAACCTTGCATGCTTTTTCTTTTGCCATTACTTTTTCTTCTCCTTCTTTCCTTTACCTTTCTTCTCTCCTTCTTCTCCTTTAGCCGCTTTCTTTGCTTCTCTGTCTTTCTTAGTCTGCTCTTCCTTTACCCACTCTAATTTTCCTAAACCCGGCTGTCTCATTGTCAAGCCAATTTTTGGAGCGCCGCCTTTATGGCTTATTGCAACAATTCTTGCATAGCACAAGTCTCCGTCTTTCAAACTTCTCTTTGAAGCTTTTCCGACAAGAGTATTTGACTTGCTGAAGCTTACATAATCATTCATTGTCTGGCTAATGTGAATCATTCCCCTCATTACACCCAAATCTATGAATGCACCGAAATTTGTAATTTCTGCAATTGAACCGCAAACAAGCTCCTGAAGTTCAGGTTTCCAAGCGAGCAATTTGAATCTTGAATTATAATAAACAGCGCCATCTCCTGGAATTATAACACCATCACCGATTTCAATAACTTCAATCACAGCGACGGACTTTCCCATGTCTCTGTCATAATAGTCTTTGTAAGTTTCTTTGAGCTGATTCTCTACAGCCTCACGAGTGGACAAGCCAAACAGCTTTGGTTCAACTCTTATGTAATCTTCGACTTCTGTTATATAGAACATGTTAAAAAATTTAGTGAATTTGGTTTTTAAAGGTTATTATTGATATTTTCCAGAGGATATAAATCTATTTAAATTAAAAAACTACAGAAAACAGATGGGAGTAAGCGGAGCAGGAGATGAGCAACGAAGGAGAATTTCTTTAGGCTTTGCTCGCCCAAAGACATTTATTGATAATACCGTCTACTTATATAACGAAAAGAGTTGGATAGCAGAATCCCAGACTGAATTTGGCTTTATCAGAGATTACATGGGACACCCAATTTATACTATGGGAAAGAAAGCAGATGGCCCATCAGGCATTTTTCCCCAGAAAGACATTACCAATTTCATAAAAATGATTGTTGAACAAAATTATGGATTTTTACAATTAAGATTCCATGAAGATGCAGGCGCAGCGACAAATGATTGTAATCTTGATGGAATACTATACAAGCTCCAGCATTCCTAATCCTCGGATAATCATTTTTTGATTTTTGATTTTATTCTGGAGTTCTTTGTCGAGTGTCGCAATTATCACATCTCTATTGTCATTTGCAAATTCAATTATTGCTCGGTCTACATCATTTCTTCTCAGTTTGATGATTGTAAACTTATTTCTATTCATAATTTTTAATGCTAAATCCGCTTCTTCTCTTAAGGTTGCACTCTTCCTCGATTTGGAAAGTTTCTCTATCTCATCAAACACTTGGCGAGGGATAAGAATCTCAAAACCCATTAAAGGAATCTCATGAAAGAAATCAATTTTCTGTCTAGCACATGAAATGATAAAATTAGTATCCAATAACACCTGTTTCATTTATCTGATAGTATAAATGGGTATAAAAAGTTAGCGAGGCAAATACAAAAGTATTAAAAATTAATTCTCTTGGCTAATTATACGGGTGCATAGGCTAATGGTAGACTCGGCGGCTCCAGACCGCCAGATGGGGGTTCGATTCCCTCTGTGCCCATAAAATGAAACAAATATACCTAGATAATGCAGCATCAACAAAAGTTGATGAACGAGTTGTGAAGGAAATGCTTCCCTACTTTACTGAAAAGTATGGCAATGCATCATCTGTTCATGAAAAAGGAATGGAAGCCAAAAGAGCTCTTGAGGACAGTAGGGGCATAATTGCAAAGGCAATCGGCGCAAACAGGGATGAAATTTACTTCACTTCTGGCGGAACAGAAGCAAACAATTTCGCATTGAAAGGATTATTCTTTTCCAATTTTCCAAAGAAGAATCATATTATTACAACGAGAATAGAACATGATTGCATCATCAATACATGCAAGTGGCTTGAAAAACAGGGGGCAAGAGTTACTTATCTTGAAGTGGACAAAGAAGGATTTGTTAATCCGAGAGAAATTGAAAATGCAATTACAGACAAGACATTTGTTGTTTCAATAATTCATGGAAATAATGAAATAGGAACAATACAGAATATGGAAGCTATGGGTAAAATCTGCAGAGACAAAAAAGTCTTGTTTCATACAGATGCCTGCCAGAGTTTTACAAAAGTTCCGATTGATGTAAGAAAGCAAAATTTGGATCTTGTGACATTGAATGCTCATAAAATTCACGGACCAAAAGGTGTTGGTGCATTATATATCCGAAAAGGAATTGAAATAACTCCATTGTTCCACGGAGGGGGGCACGAAAGAGGTTTGAGAAGCGGAACAGAAAATGTTTCTGGAGTTGTTGGTTTCGCAAAAGCAGCAGAAATCGCAAATAAAAAAGATATTGAAAAGATGACTCAATTAAGAGACAAGATGATTAATGAATTATTAAAAATTCCTGGAATAAAACTTAATGGTCCAAGGGAAAATAGATTATGCAACAATGTTAACATCTCTTTTGAAAAAGTTGAGGGGGAAGTAATCGGTGGATATCTGGAGAATGACGGAATATTAACTTCTACGGGCAGTGCATGCATGTCACATTCAACTGGAATCAGTCACGTACTTAAGGCAATCGGCTTATCTGATGAAAAAGCAAGTAATTCAATGAGAGCAAGCATAAGCAAATTCACAACAGAAGAAGAAGTGGATTATTTTCTTGAAAGATTCAGAAAAATTATAGGAAAGTTCCAGAAAATCTGATTTTTATTTATAGAGCTCGT
>CAZJAO010000005.1:43910-45937 GCA_964544395.1 Candidatus Woesearchaeota archaeon | reverse complement strand
AACCTTAAGAGGGTCATAGTTACCCCCGCCGTTTGATGGGGCTTAGCTCCCTTGAAAGAGAGTTTTACACACCACCACTGGGCAGGTCTCACCGAGTATATACAGCCTTTCGGCTTAGCACTCAGCTACGTTTTTGGTAAACAGTCGGGCCATCCTTGTTACTGTGATCTATCGATGCTCCTTGCGGACAAAGATAGACACCCCTTCAACCGAAGTTATGGGGCTAATATGCCGAATTCCCTTGACCAGGTTAACCTTTCATGTCTTAGCCTATTAAGCCAGAGCACCAGTGCCGGTTGTGGGTACAGTTAACTGAATTCGTTTAGCAATAAATTTTTCACTGGCTCCAGGAATCAGCGATTTTGTCAAACAGGTTCTTGCAGATCTTAGCATTACGCTCCCTGCCCTTCTCTGTCTAAGCACTCTCTCGAGTACTCGCTTATCCCGAAGCGGTTCATTACAAAAAATTCAGCTAGTAAATGAATATTAACATTTTTTCCATCGTCATACGCAGTTAAGGTACAACTTAGGAACTGACTAACCCTTGGCTAACATATATTGCCAAGGAAACCTTGCTCTTACGACACTTTGCGTTTTCAGCAAAGTCACTACTTACTATTGCCAGGATTCTCATTGCTTATCGCTCCACGCTTTCTCTCGAAAACGCTTCTGCGCAATAAACACGCCTGCTTACTCGAACGCTCAAATGAGCGCCGCCGAAGTCTCGGTATTATGCTTAGCCCCGTCCATTTTCAGGGCCCTGAGCCTCGATGGGTGAGCTGTTACGCTTTCTTTAAATGGTAGCTGCTTCTGAGCTTACATCCCCACTGTCTCGGGTTCAAGACACCTTTTGATTACACTTAGCATAAATTTAGGGACCTTAACTTTGGTCTGGGTTATTCCCCTTTCGGAACGATACCTTACGCACCGCCCCTGTTTCATATCGTATGCAGCCAACAGCTTCCGAGTTGGAAAAAGTTCCGTAAGCAAATGCTCCTGCGAACTTTATCCGTACTATACACCGCTGGCAAACTAGATACGACTATACGAAGGCATATTTCAGCAGGAACCAGCCATCGCCGAGTTAGATAGGCTTTTCACCCCTATTCACAGGTCATCCAAGTATATGTACGTAACACCGGTTCGGACCTCCATCCGCCTTTCGACAGACTTCATCCTACCCATGAATAGATCACCCGGCTTCAGGTCTTCCCAACATGACTTGCGCCCTTTCAGACTTGCTTTCGCTTCGGTTACTCGTCATAAACGATTAGCCTCGCCATGTCAAAAAACTCCCTGGCCCGTTCTTCGAAACGTACGATACAACCCCCATTCCTCCGAAGAGGAGGAGGCAGTATCCATCTGTAACTGTTAGATTTCAAATCTTTTCACACTCTGTTAAGAGTTCTTTTCAGCTTTCCCTCGCGGTACTAGTGCGCTATCGGACTTTGGTTCTATTTAGGGTTAGCGGTTAATTCCGCTGTATTCAGACTCCCAATCCAGGAAGCCCTACTCTTTGAGCAACTCCATATTGCGTTGATCTACAGGACTGTCACCTTCTAAGGTCTTTCTTTCCAGAAAAGTTTGACTCCGCAACTTAGGAATTTATGCTCACCACATCTCTGCCTTCTTTTCAAAAGGAGATTCAGTTTGCCCTTGGTCTCTTTCGCTCGCTGCTAATCAAGACATCATTATTTATTTTCTCTTCCTGCCGGTACTAAGATGTTTCAATTCCCGGCGTAGTTTCTCATCTCTGAGTGATTCGGAGATCCGAGGTTCAAAGCTTGCATGCAGCTCGCCTCGGCTTATCGCAGCTTGCCACGTCCTTCATCAATTCCAAAACCAAGCTATCCATCTAACAGTATAGTTATTTGCATTAAATTCACTTATGCTCTAGCTATGTGAGTTGAGTACTTGTCTCATTGAATATTACCATCCCCTTTCAGAGATGGGTTCTCAACTTGATCCACCGGCAGAACCGATGAACCAATCTCATTATGTATTTTGAGTATGATTTGTGATTGTGA
>CAZJAO010000005.1:10588-43810 GCA_964544395.1 Candidatus Woesearchaeota archaeon | reverse complement strand
TTCTGTTTTAGTAAAAATTCCTGATTGACTTCCATGTATAAAATTTCGAGTATAAGATGTTACGCTTTCTACAAAAAGTGAATTGTCATCTAATTCGCTCATATCAGTTTCATAACGTTCAACATTCTTTCTTTTCATTTCTTCTACAACTGCTCTTCTGGATTCCAAATCTCCGCCTTGTCTAATAACGTGTTCATATCTTCCTTCAGGAGTCCTCTCTGTAATAACTACCAATTCTCCAGTTTGTCTGTTAAACATTCTTTCAAGGAAATTTAATTTTGTTTTCATTTTTAATTTTGAGTCTTCAAGCTTCTTTCTAATTTATTTTGAATATTTCTTCTGATTCTTCTCATGACTGCAGGAATATATAAACAATTTTCACAATAACCATCTGATGCATTTTTAACATCAGCACGGCTATATCTTTGACGACAATTTCCACATTCTCTATAATTTTCTTTTTCCATGTTCGTATTTTCGATTTTAATTTTCCATTCAGAAAGAATGGACCTGCCGGGAATCGAACCCGGAACTCCTCGGTGCAAACGAGGTATTCTACCGTTGGACTACAGGCCCATGATTTATTTGAACCCGCAACGGTTTTTAAATTTTATATTTCCCGCGAATTCTAAAACAAAGTATGTAGGAACGCGAATAGTATAACTGTTTTCTCGTTAAAAATTTTAGGAGGTGATCCATCTGCAGGTTCCCCTACAGATACCTTGTGACGACTTAACCTACCTCACCGTGCTAGGATTCTCCTCCGAAGAGTTTCATCTTAACACAACTTGGTTGGTTTGACGGGCAGTGTGTGCAAGAGACAGTGACTTATTCACCGGGCGCTGCTAACACCCGATTACTACGGATTCCAGTGTCACGAGGGCGGGTTTCAGCCCTCGATCTAGACTGAGATAAACTTTAAGCGATTGGCTTCACCTTTCGGTGTTGCATCGCATTGTATTTACCATTGACGCGCCCGTGTTGCCCAGGGCATTAAGGCTGTACTCACCTAACGTAGCCCGCACTTTCATCCATGTTACCATGGCAATCTGTATATTGTACACTAGGTAAATATACACGCGGGTCTTGCCTGTTACCTGATTTAACAGGTCACCTCACGGCACAGGCTGACGTCGGCCATGCAACTCCTCTCAGCGTGTCAGGTAAGCCCTTCAGACTGACCTTCATTCTGCTGTCGGTCCTGGTGAGGTTCACGGTGTAGAATCTAATTGAACCGCACGCGTCACCCGTTGTAGTGTCTCCCCGCCAATTCCTTTAAGTTTCGGCCTTGCGGCTATACTTCCCAGGTAGCACACTCTTCGGCTTCCCTCAAGCACCAATGCCTCACGAAGAGGTACTGATGTTTAGTGTGCAGTGTTTACTGCCAGGACTACACGGGTATCTAATCCGTTTTGCGCCCCTGGCCTTCATCCCTCACTGTCAGATCTGTCCTCGTAAGATGCCTTCGCTGTTGTGAGTCCGTCTAAGATTAACTCATTTAACCGCTACTTCAAACGTACTTCTTACGTCTTCCAGTCTCTAGCGAAGCAGTATTCCTTGCACGCCCTGCCCTTGAGAGACAGGATTTCACAAAGAACTTACTAAGCAAGCTACGGATGTTTTAGACCCAATAAAGATGGTTGCGACTTGGACAGCTAGTATTACCGCGGCGGCTGGCACTAGTCTTGCCCAGTCCTTATTCGCCAAACTTTTTAGATTTGGCAAAAGTTCCTCAATGAGGAACACTCTGGTTCGCTCTGTCACACTTTCGTGTATTGCAGAAGATTCCCAGCTGCTGCACCCCGTAGGGCTGGGAGTAGTATCTCAGACTCCCTCTCAGGGCCTCTCCGCTAAGAGCCCTTACGGATCGTCGGCTTGGTGGGCAGTTACCCCGCCAACAACCTAATCCGCCGCAGCCCCATCCTTGAGCACGAGTTTCATGGATTAACCATTCCAGGGTAAATCCAGTATCGGGTATTAGCCTCAGTTTCCCGAGGTTATCCCCGACTCAAGGGTAGGTTAGCTACGTGTTACTGAGCAGTTTGCTTTCTTTCGAAAAACTTGCATGCCTAAGTGCAAACCAGAGAGCCGCAACCGCTAGCAGGATCAACTAGATTTGATAACGAATAAATTATATTCAGTTATGGGCAAAAAATATTCACACTTGTTATTCTGTTTGATTCCTAAAAGTGGCTCGGCGAGAAATTATTACAATTAAAATGGGTGTTCCTACATACTTCATACCTTAACGTGTAAATATGTGCAATTATTAAGGCACTCATTTTAGACTAGATATCTTTCCTATTTTGAGGTATTTAAATCTTTTGCCTTCGTCGGTGATTTTATTTTTTATCGACGGAAGTTTATCTCAAAATAATTTGATAAATTTTAAAAATATAAGGATATTATATTTGGAATTATGGATGCAAATAATATCCAAATGTCCCTTCAGGAAATGCAGCAGTCAGGGGCATTTGCAGATGTTTTTGGAAAACTGATTTCAGGAAAATCAGGATACAAGCCAGTTGTAGAAAATAAAAGAGAAGTTCTGATGTGTAAAAGATGCATGACCCCGTTTTTGATACAGGAGCAAAAGTTTTGTCATGAATGCGGATTGCAGATTGAGCATCCGAAGAAAAATTAACGCTTCTTTCGGACAAGAATATAATATTCGACAGAATCTCCCGGCTTATAACCTGCGCTGGCAGCGAGGCTGGCTAAAAACTCTTCAACAGAAACTGTTCTTACAGCCGATTTCTGAATTTCCATTAATTGCAGAAACTAATCCTCTCGCCTTAAGGAGATATCTTCTCTTTCCGTCGGTATATTCTGGCAATTCCATGAAGTTAGATATACTTTAGTTTTAAAATAATTTATATATTTCAAAATTATTATTATTTCATGTCTCTTCAGGAGTACAAGAAAAAGAGGAAGTTTGTTGGGGAAGGAAAAACAACCGAGCCAAAAGGGATTATAAAAAAATCTGTTTCTAAAAAAAGAATATTTGTTATTCATGAGCATCATGCTTCTCATCTTCATTGGGATTTGAGATTGGAAATGCACGGTACTTTAAAGTCATGGGCTGTTCCGAAAGAACCGCCGTTGAAAAAAGGCGAGAGAAGATTGGCAATTAACGTCGAGGACCATCCTCTGGCCTATGCAAAATTTCATGGAACAATTCCTGAAGGAAATTATGGCGCGGGAAAAGTTGAAATCTGGGATAAGGGAAAATATGAAATCAAATTTCAGGATGATAAAAAAATTGAAGTTATATTTTATGGAAAAAAACTGAAAGGAAATTATATGTTAGTAAGAACGCATTATGGAAACAAGCCAGACAAATCGTGGCTGTTCTTTAAAATCTAATCATCACCAAAGTTTAAAAAGA
The DNA here is from genome assembly GCA_964544395.1 of Candidatus Woesearchaeota archaeon. Lineage (GTDB taxonomy): Archaea > Nanobdellota > Nanobdellia > Pacearchaeales > GW2011-AR1 > JAKLIN01. The sequence goes on along the minus strand of CAZJAO010000005.1, from coordinate 40,422 downwards.
ATAAGAGTGTATGTTTAATATGAGGGGTTCTTGGATGTTAGTAGGATTAATTATTTTTATTATAGGGCTAGTTTTTACTTTAACAGTAATCGGGTTTTTCTTGGGTTTGCCTTTAATGATACTCGGTATAATCTTAATTCTTATCGGATTATTTATACATAGAAAAAAGAATAGGGTCCATCATAAACGTAAATAATTTTAATCTTTAAATTCATCATTCAATTCATCCACTTTCCTTATAATCTCTTTTACAATTCTCCTCGCCTCTTCTTTATTCATATTTTGTGGATGTACATCTTTAATTTCCCAACGTCTTAGTTTATCTTTTGAAACGTACCAGTCAACTATTCCTTCAGGCACATCATCGGCAACTACTACGACTAAATCCTGGTCTTTTAAATTCTCAACACTTAATGCTTTTGACTGATTAGAAAGAATCAATCCAAATTCTTTACATACTTCTGCTTGGATTGGGTGTACATTTCCGTTATATCTTATTAGTCCTCCGCTTGATATTTCATGTTTACTAATTTTTTTCATGTGTTCTTCAGCAACTCGGCTTCGGAAAACATTATGCCTGCATATAAACAGAATTTTCATTTTAGAACCACTAATGCTAAATCTTTAGCATCCCTGAAATCATCAAATCTCTCTCTGATGACTCTTCTCGGAACTTTTTTATTGAATATTTTCAAAGCAAGTAAAAAATTTTCTGCCTCTTCTATGCTAACCTGGGGTTGTTCATATCCTATAGAACTGTATAATTGAGTTCGTCTATTGCATAATTCAGCATATTGTGCTTGGTACAATTCTAATTTCTTTCTATACACAAATTCTTTTATCATTTGAGAATTATTAGTTTTAAACACCAAATCTTGCGCCAGATCTTGCTTTCTTTCTTGCTTCTTCTTCAGAACTACCCTGCTCACCAATCCACCATTCAATGTTTGGAATCTGGTTCAATGTTTCAAGGTTGTGAGCCTCACAAAATCCTCTTGCTAAAAGATAAAATATAATTCCAAGACTCTTTGAGCTCTTGTTATTTCCAATAATAATTTGGTTTGCTCCATATGAGAAATTGTTTGTATCGCAAATCATCAAAATTTTCTTGTGAACTTTCAAGGTATCATTGAGTGCATTCTTGTCAACCCAAGAATCAGAGACTATGGTCAATTCATTTTCGAAGAATTCAGGAAGACTTGAGTTTGTTAAAATTCCTGCTGGATATTTTTTGGCGAAAACTTTTATTCCAGTTAATTCTGAAAACTTTTGAGCAGCTCTCCAGCCAGCCTGTCTTTTGCATACAAGAACAATATCTTTCGCGTTGAATTTTGACAGAAATTTTATTCCTTCCTTAATTTTTTCATCAATTAAATCTGTGTTGAAAATTGCCAAGCCATCAGCTCTTCTTCTGTAAACAAATGGTCTCATGTCCGGTGTAACTACCTTTGTTCCAATATAAATTCCAGAATTAATATATTCTTCAAGAGGAACAAGCATGTCTGTTCTTTTCTCGCCCTTGACTTGTTCTTTAAGCTCTTCAGATTTGACTCCTTCTTCAGAAAGAATTTTCTTTGCTCTCTCCAAAAGCTTTTTCTTTTTTGCTTCAAGGGAAGCATCAAAAGATTCTGCTTCAGCTTCTTTTTCTAATTTCTTTTTATCCTTGGGAGTTTTATCTTCTTCTTCAATTTCTTTCTCTTCCTGTTTTTCTTCGTAATTATCCAAAACTTTCTCTTCGTTTGCAATTTCTTCTTTGGATTCTTTTTTCTTAGCCATATTCGTTTGAGAAAAAGTAGATTTTTAAGCGTTTCTATTAACTTTTCTTGTAGATATTCTTAATACAAAATAAACAATCAGAGAAAATAATAAACCTAATATCAAAAATAATCCCGCTTTAGAATTAATTGAAGTCGAATTAGAGATAACAAACCCTATGGACGGAACTTTAGCTAATAAAAATAAGAACGAAAATCCAATTAAAATTGAAGCAACAACCCCCTCCAGATTATGTTCATCCTTCTTTTCATAACTTCCTGTACCTTTATTAAAATAATAATCTTTTGCCGGGTGAAATCTTAAATTAATCTCAAGTGAATCTGCATATTCTAATAATTCTCTAGCAGTAGGAAGATAATCTTCTCCTTTGGACAATATTTTTTTATCCCATTGCCTAATTTCTTCATCAAAATTTTTATTATTATTTGAGGGTACGTAATATGTCGTTCCTTGCCACTCGCCTGTTTCTTTATCTTTTTGCAGAATAAAATAGCCTTTTAAATTACCTTTTTTGTTCCTTTTCCTTTCTTGGATTACGGTATATAAATCTAAATCACTTGGAAGCCCAGAATCAGGATGCTCATGTGCAAGTACAAAATATTTTTTCCCCCTAAAGAATCTCCTTACTATTCTATATTTTTTTCTTACAAACTTTTCCCCGCTTTCTTTTGTAATAGGAATTAATTCTTTCCCTATGGGCTTAATGTAAGCATGTTCAATTCCAGGTTTTCCTGATTCAATTATTTCTCTATTGGATTTTCTTTTTCCCATTTCTATTTCAAACTTTCCTGTATTTCAATAAGTCTCTTTATTTTGACTTCACGAACTTTGCTTGTAATTCCGCTCTTGAAAAAATCAGCGCCGAATCCGAAAGCCAAATCAGCCAGAATATTTTCATCGGTTTCTCCGCTTCTATGCGAAAATACAATCTTGATATTACTGTCTTTTGCAAGTTTGCAAACTCTTTTTACTTCAGATAAAAATCCGATTTGATTGGGTTTTACAATAAGCGCATTAATGCTTTTGTTTTTTATTGCCTCATTAACACGCTTGTAGTTTGTTGTTGTCAAATCATCACCAACGATAAAACTGTTTGAAAATTTCTTGTGCAGCTTTGAAAAGTTCTTGAAATCATCTTCATCAAAAGGATCTTCAACATAAACCAGATTGAAATTGTCTATCATGTTTGAAATGTAAAAGAATTGTTCTTCATCGGTCCTATTGAAAATCGGGTTATCATAAAGATATTTTTTCCTTTTGAAGAAAGTAGAACTTGCGGCATCTATTCCTAGGGGGATTCCTAGCTCACTTAATAAATCCAAAACTTCCTTATCCATCAACGAGGTTGTCCAAGCATTTTCATCGTTCTTTTTTTCATGAAATTCTTTGTCTCTTATTTTAAGCAATCTTTCGGCTTCTTCTTTTCCATTTTTCATGATTTCAAAAGCTTCTTCCACATTTTCCGTATTAGGAATAAGTAGAAATTCCTGGAAATCGGGCTTCCTTCCCTCTGTCTTTGAATGTGCCCCTCCTCCAATGCAGTTTCCTACAAGCCTTGGAAACTTTCTTGCTTCAGGATCTATTAATTCCCAAACTTGTTTTCCGCTTTCTTTTGCAAGTGCTTTCAGAATTGCTGATTCAAGTGCGAATGTTGTGTTCGCCCCGATATGCCCGTCAATCGTGTCTTCAATTCTCTTTAAGTCATCAAATTGTTCAATTTGTTCTTTAGAAAAATAATCGCTGAACTCTTTTATTTTCTTGATATCATCACTGATTGTTTTCTTGTAAGGTTCTGCTTCATGTTTTCCTCTCGATTTCCCCATTGGTGCGCTGGCAGAAAAATCACCTACATTTGTTTTTATAGAAACTAGTATTGTTTTTTCACCTCTGGAATCTAAAATCTCTTTGGCAGATGTTGCCTTTACAACAACCATTAAGGTAAAAACTAATTTTAATTTATATAATTTTAGTTATCAGAATTTATAGCAATAGAATTAATCTTCGCCGCCTTCACTAGCGCCGGCTTCTTCTTCAGCTTCTTCAACTTCGTCATCTGGATTTGCAAGTTCCATGATTTCAGCTTCTTTTGTAATCTCGCCTTCTTCAGATTCTTCGCCTTCAGCAACTTTTTGGTCGCTAACCTTGGCTACTACTCGCTTCAATTTATCTTCTTTCTTTGATGGCAAGGGTCTCTTTACAGAAATTGGAAGAATTCCAGAATCAAATTCAATTTCTGCGATTTTAAGAGGATCATAATGTATTCTTTCAAGTTCTTCATGGCTGATTTTCACAAGCAAAGGCGCATTCATTGCAATCTGCAAGGCTCTTGCTCCAAGAATCCTCGAAATTTCATATCTTGAAAAATTTGCTCTATTGATTTCTGTCATTCTATATGTACTCCTTTATCTTTGAAATAGCTTTCTCTCTGACTTTTTCAGCCATGTCGAAAAGTTCTCCCATTTCTTCTATGCTTACTGTACCGCTCTGGCCTTTCTGCATGGCGAAGATTGTGTCTTTGAAACCGGAAGTTGTTAATCTCATGTCAGCTGTGTCTTCTTCTTCTCTCGTTGGATCGACTACAAAACTGTTTCCGATTTTATAAATTGTAAGTGATAGTGGAATTATCCCCTTTACCAAAGGCAGTTTTCTATCATGCTCGCCTTTCAAAACCTTTCCAGTTTCCATATCGTATTTCGGAACCATTGCATTTTCCAATGCAGCCAATGCTCCAATTCCGGCAGCATCCAGCAAATTTCCGTCATCGTTTATAGAATAAATATCAATGAAAACATTCCAGACTTTTTCTCCTTCTTTGATGCATAATTTATCCAAGTCAATATACTTGCTTTCCCTAATTCCTCTATCAATAATTCTTCCAAGTTCAATTGCTGGTGTTTTTGGAGGGCCGCTTTCGAAGTTTGAAGAACTTAAAGGTGTTAATTCAGCATTAGTCATAAGATTTCCTTGATTAGGATTATCAGGATAGGGGGTTGTAACATCAAGTTTTACTCCGACAAGAACTTCTGTTTTTCCGATTTTGACTTTTGCGCTTCCTTCCGCATGTTCTGAAACACCGACTTCAATTTTTATCTCTCTAAATTCGTCAAGTTCTCTTCCGTCGAATCTTTTTCCTTCAGACAAATATTTTTTGATTTTATCTACGTTCAATTTTCCAGTTTCCATTTTATTGTTCCTCTGCGCTTTTCTTAAGCGCTGCTTTTTGCAATTCGTAAATTTCTTTTGTTGCTTCTCTTGCGAGTGTGAGTACTTCCTTTAACTGCTCTTTGGAAATTTTTCCATCAAGTTGCATATGTGTAATTTGTCCATCAGGGGTCATTGTTACTGGAATATCAGTGGCTCCCTCACCTTCTTCCCAGTCTTCTTCATGCTTGTTAACATCAACGACTAATTGTTTGTCAAGTTTTCCGATTGAAACGCTTGAAACAAAACTTTTCATAGGGATTCCCGCTTGGGCCAATGCCAAAGCAGCTGCATTTATTCCTGCGCATCTTGTGGATGCATTTGCCTGAATAATATTAATGAAGACATCAACAACGCTGTTTGGATATTTTTCGAGCATTAAAACTGGTTCTAAAGCCCATTCTGTAATCTTGCTGATTTCAGTGCTTCTTCTGTTATTTCCGGGTCTGATTCTGTCATCAACAGAAAAGCTAAGCATATTGTACTCGCATCTCAAAACTCCTTTCTCTGGATTTTGAGCGTGTTGTGGATGCATTTTCCTAGGTCCGTAAACTGCAGCGATTGCAATTGTTTCTCCGAATGCAAACATTGCGCTTCCGTCTGCGTTTGGAACAACTCCCACTTTGACTTTTACAGGTCTAAGTTCATTGACTTTTCTTCCGTCTGGTCTTTTGAATCCTGAATGTGTTTCTTTTGTCATTTTCTTTCCTCCAAAGTACTAATTCTTCTTGTTTCGGAAACTATTCTTTCTATATCTTTTATTTTCCCAGAGAAAGTAACCCTCTCAATAGCCATGCTAGGAGATTCTAAAACAGCAGTAATTCCAGATTTTAAATGATAAATCTGTACAGACCATTCATTATAACAAGAGGTTGGAAAGATTGGAATTTCCTCTCCTTTACTTTGTAAAAATCCTCTGAAATTTGTTAAAGTTTCTGCAGGAGAAACCGAAGGGTCTTTTGAATATACTAAATATGATTTTGTTGCCATTTTATTTGTTTTCCTCATTATATCTTGTTCTTAGCATAAAATAAAGTTGTGATGCATCTTCATCGCCATGAATTCTTCTAGTCCTTTCTATTTCTTCCATTGAATCTTTCATTCTTGTTTCATATGATGTTTCTTTCATTTGTTTTCCTCGAACCATTTCTTTACTTCCTCGGTCAATCCTTCTAAAAAGAATTTTTCACATATGAACATTATTGCTTTCTTTGCTAATAATTCGCTTTCTGTGTTTTCTCCGCCAATCCAGATTATTCCATTCTGTCCGACAGTGATATCACATCCTGTTTCTTCTTTTATTAAGTTAATCATGCTTCCTTCTTTTCCGATAATTCTTGGAACCTTGTTAGAATTAATTTTGATAATCATTCCATCTTCAACTTTTCCTAATCCTCCTCTGTCTCTCAAAGTCAAGTCGATTCCTCTCTTGTCGATGTTTACGATTTTAGCGACAACGATGCTTCCTAACTCAAGTGCATCTCCCAATTCGCCTTTGTTGACATATCTTGGGAATTCACTTACAGGCAGGAATGCGTTTTCAGGTGTTTCAATATCAACAAACCATCCGCTTGATAGAATATTAACCACCTGCCCAATTACAACATTTCCTCTTCGTGGTTGGAAAGGTCCTGAAACTGGAATAACTTTCACAAGCTTGTCCTGTTCTTCAGAAACCCCGAATCTAAGTGAAACTATTTCATCATTCTTTTTTTCAGTATTTTCTCCAGGAAGGTATTCTCTGCCTTTAACGATTATTTCGCCTGGAATTACTAATTTTCTCTCTGTCATTTAAATTTTCCCTCTTTCAGTAAGATATGTTATTGCATATTCTCTTCTTTCTTCATGATTAAGATGTTCTGCAAGTATTTCCGTTAATCTTCTTCTCTCTTCATTATGTGCTGCTAAAATAGAAAAGTGGTACATATCTCTTGGAGTTAATGCATTACGAGGGTTTTTTGATGAGAATGTCACTTCAGGATCGCCTACATTAAGTCCTGTTTCTCTATACATTCTGAAATAACTTTTTTCCATTTATTCTTTAATTTCCTCTGTCAATGCAGAGCCGTGTGTAACGGAATTTAGTTTGTCGTAAAATCCCATTATCATTCCAGCAGGAATATTCAGAGTAGCCTGCAATTCTCCATTGCCAAGCCATTCTTCACTTTCCTTGTAAGGGGTGATAACACCATAAGCTTTTCCTGTATGAATAGCAGGAATGGTTATTTTGATTCTTTTCATCTTAACCGCTATTGGTATGATTTTACTTATTTCATCAAGAATATCTTTAATTTGGTTTTCTACTGGTATATTCTTTATGTTCACATGAGCTTGTTCAAGAGCATTTTTAATTCTTTCGCTTGTGTGTGGATTGCCCGTTCTAGGGTCAATTGAGTTCTTTACTAAGAAATCAACAACCTGCTTGATTTTCTTTTCTCTTTCATCATCCCGGTATTCCTGAGTTGTAAGGATTTCTCCGCCCTTTACAATTTCTTTTATGATTTCTTCAGGGTCTGTTTTTCCAAAAGCAGCTTTCAAATCAACTTGCGAAGCAACAATTCCTTTTTTTAAATCATTGAAAATTCTGTCGCTTTGTGCTCCGGGAGTGTTTCCAAGGCCTTTTTTGAACTTCAGAGCTTCATCCAAATCTACGAGAATTTCAAAATTAATGCCCGCTTTTTTTATTCTTGCAGTTGTGTCAGTCATTCTAATTGCTTTGCCCCCAAAAAGTTGCCTCTTTCAAAAACATATCCTACTCGTTCAGCAATTCCCATATCAATTTCATTATCTGCCTTGTAATTAATTTGGGAAAAATCATATGCTCTTGCGGCAGATTCAGTTAAACTTAAGATTCTTTCAACTGCATCATGGTCTGGAATTGAAATGCTCCCGATAGAAAGGGTATGATCTACGTTGCATAGCTCAAATGTGTATTCTCTTCTTCCATAGTGCACTATTACATGATTACCATGAACAGAAATTGTATCGTGTTTGTTAAAAAATATCGGAAACTGTCTTGCTAATTCATCTGGTAATCTTGCTCTATCTGATAATTCTTTTCCCATAATTACTCCTTCTTTTTATCTACATGAAAATCCTTTAATTTCTCTCCAACTACTCTTTCAAGTTTTTCCGTGTCATTGCTTATGTAAGCCAATTCGAATCTATCGAAGTTGAATTTGTCTCCCTGAATTTCCTTGAAGATATCCAAAGCAAGCTTGACCCCTTTTTTTATTGTCAAATCTTTTCGGTAATTTTCTCTTAGCTTCGTCTTTATTCTGTCATCATTTTCTCCGATGGCATTTGCAAAATATGAGAAGTAATTTCCTGTAACATCGCTGGTGAATAATGTGGGTTTTCCCTCGACAACCCCGCCAATCATTAATGCTGCCCCGTAAGGTCTTGCGCCGCCATATTGTGTGAATTGCTGTTTCAGATCAGAAATTTCCTTGATTATTGATTCTGGTTCTATCGGAGAATCATAAGTAACTCTGTATTGCTGCGCCAAAACCTGGGCTTTTTCAATCAAAACCCGTGCATCGGCCATAATTCCTGCAACGGATGAGACTATATGTGAATCAATTTCATAGATCTTTGTAGCAGAAGCAGGAACAACAAGTTTGTCATCCATTCTTTTGTCTGCGACGATGAAAACTCCGTCTGCACAAACAATTCCAATGCTTGAACTTCCTAATCTGACTGTTTTTTCAGCATATTCAACCTGTAAAAGGTGTCCGTCCGGAGAGAACATCGTAGCTGTCCGGTCATAACCCATTGTTTGATGCTGCATATCTATATCCATTTTTTGTATTGTTAGAGAATATTTAATTTAATAATTTTAATCGTTTTTCTTTTTCTCTGTATTTTAGAGAAAATAACGGCTTTTAAAAAGTTTGTGGAAGCTGTTCTAATCGTCTTCCCACTCATTTAAGGTCTTGACTACTCTGTCCCTTAATTGAGCAATATTGCCATTGTATTCTACCCCCAAGCAAGCATAAACTGCTGAAGATACTGATTCAATATAATTATCTAAATGCCTTGGTGCTTCTGCATATGCTCTTGCTTTTTCCAATACTCGTGGATCTTTCCAAACCTCTACGCTTAAATCCAACTCGGTCTGAGGTATATTGCCATACTGCTGGGCAGCCAGACTGAATGCAATTGTATCTCCCACAAAGCCTTCAATTCCAAGTCTCTTTTTGTAATCTGATGCGATAGAATTTATTTCTTCTTTAACTTCCATCTTTCATTTATTTCAAAACTATTTATAAGCTTTATGAAGATTAAATCTTTCCTCTCAAACTTTTCAAAGTTCCTGAAACTCTTGCAACTTCCAGTTTTTCAGGCCAGATAACAAGAGAAGCACGAACTTCATTCAGCATCTCTCTGTTTATAGAAATAATTGCAGAATCTTTTTCTTTCTTGATGAAAGCCAGAGCTGTTTTAGACACGCCAAGAATTCCTATGAAATCCAAAATCGCTTTTTCTATATCATTTGGATTTCCCTTAACAAGAAGATATCTTTTCTTTTCACGTAGAGTTGGACGAAGCGATTTCATAATTCATTTAACAATTTTATATTTAATTACTTTTCTTGAAATTCAAAGCGATAGAATTAATGCAGAATCTTTTTCCGGTTGGATTGGGTCCATCATTAAAAATGTGCCCGAGATGACTCCCGCATTTTGCGCAAGTAACCTCTCGCCTAATCATTCCATGACTCAAATCAACTTTAATTTTTACAGAACCTTTTTTTGCATCATAGAAACTTGGCCAACCACATTCAGAATCAAATTTAGTAGATGAATCAAAAATCACATTGCCGCATGCAGCGCAAACATATTTTCCTTTTTTCTTGTTGTAAAGCAGTTTTCCACTGAATGGTTTTTCAGTTTCTTTTTCTCTCAGAACTTTATATTGTTCTTTAGTTAATTTCTTCTTCCATTCCTCTTCAGATTTCATGCTATCTTTCATGAATTATTACTAATGTCCACCCAACAATTGATATACTAAAAATGCAGGCCAGACTAATGCTTTTAGAATTCCAACAAATCCTTGCCAGAAAGTAGTCGATGACTGAATGTAATAAACTGCTGCGCCCACAAATCCCAAGAAATAAACTCCACCGCAACCATGATGCCTGTACCTCCTCCGGTCTTCTTTATCATGTTTGAACCAATACTTTTTTTCTTTCCAATTCTCTCTCTTTTTTCTCGGCATTTTAATCAAAAGATTTTTTCTTATTTAAAGTTTTCTTATTCCACAAATTATATAAACCTAGAATTTTCAATACTTTTAGAAAAAGAGAGGAAACGTAAATTATATTAGAGTAGAAATCTAGAAAAATAAATAAAATTAATATGGAAGTATGTACAGTAAGCGGTTATGACGAAGTAGGAAAGAATATGACCGCCGTGAAAATCGGAGAAGATGTTTTCATTTTCGATGCCGGAATTCATTTGCCTGCCCTCGTTGAGTTGCAGGAAAAAGACAAGGACGACACGGACAATGAGCCTTATTCTGAAACAGAATTAAGACAAGCTGGAGCTCTGCCGGATGACGAAGCTTTGGATAAAATCGGATGGAGAGACAAGGTCCGTGCAATAATTATCGGACATTCGCATTTGGACCACATTGGTGCTGTTCCTTACATTGCACACAGATATCCTAATGCAAAAATTCTCGGAAGTCCATTCACAATGGAATTTCTTGAAACAACTTTGCGAAATGAAAAGATACACCTCCGAAATCAGATAATAAAAGTCAATGAAAATGCTACATACACAATAAAAGGAAAAAGCGGCGATTACAAGATAGAATTAGTTCATGCGACTCATTCAACATTGCAATGTGTTTTCATTGCTCTTCATTCAAGAGAAGGAACTTTCTTCTACGCTCTGGATTTCAAATTTGATAATCATCCGATAATTGGAAATCCTCCAAATTATCAAAGATTGAAAGAGCTCGGAAAAAAAGGCGTTAATGTTCTCGTTGTTGATTCGCTTTATTCGGGCACTGAAAAGAGAACACCAAGCGAAAGAATAGCAAGGGATTTGATTGAAGATGCAATAAAAGTCGTCGACAGAAAATCTGCGCTTGTTATTTCAACATTTTCATCACATATCGCAAGATTGCAGAGCATAGTTGAATTTGGAAAGAAAACAGGAAGAGAAATTGTTTTCCTTGGAAGAAGTTTGGATAGGTACATGACTTGCGCAATTAATGTAAGGCAATGTTCATTCAGAAAAAGCGTCAGAATTTACAAATATAAAAAACAGATAAATGCTTTGCTTAGAAAAATAGATAAAAATCGTTCAAAATATCTGATTGTCTGCACAGGACACCAGGCAGAACCAAGTTCTGTTCTTGACAGAATTGTAAATGATGAAACGCCATTTAGATTGCATGCTGATGACAGCGTTATATTCTCTTCAAGTATTATTCCGACTCCCGTTAATATTAAAGCAAGAGAAGAGATGGACAAGAAATTGAAAAAGAAAGGTGTCCGGATTCAATCGGATATTCATGTTTCAGGTCATGGTTCAAGAGAAGATTTGAGAGATTTGCTTGAAATGCTGAAGCCAAAACACATTGTTCCTGCTCATGGAGAGCATCGCCTTACGGGTTCAATGGTTGAACTGTCTTCAGAGCTAGGATACAAGCCTAATCAAAATGTTCATTTGTCTTCTAATGGGAAAGTATTAAAATTCTGAAATCTCCGTTAATTGAATGGTTAACAATGATATTCTTGGCGGTTTAAGATCAGCTCTCACGAGGGGGTATAGTCTTGAAGAAGCTATGCTTTCTTTTTTTAATGCGGGTTATAAGAGGGATGAAATTCAGGAAGCTGCCAAGGCATTGCAATCAACAATAGTTATTCAACCATCGATAGAATTGCAACCCCGTCCTATTTTTGAGCCAAAACCTAAACCGCAACCTCCTGTACTTTCCAAGATAAAAATATCCAGACCTCAAATACCTGTCCAGAAAGTTCAGGTTCAGGAACCGATAGTTTCAAAACCAGTGGTTCAAAAACCAGTTGAACAAAAGCCGGTAGTTGAAAAAGAACCAATTGCTGCCCCTGTAAAAAAACAAGTCGCAGTAAGCCGAGTTTCTGCATATACAAGTGACAGTTCGAGAATAAGAACAATAACAGTTATTCTTGTAGTTTTATTGGCTGTTTTATTGGGAATTCTGGGATTAATGTATATCTTTAGAAGTCAGATCATTTCTTTCTTCAACAGCATATTTTCATGATAAAAGATACAATGTCTGGAATTTATCAGCCGGCAGAGGATTCACTTTTTCTAAGCGAATTTGTAAAAAAAGAAGTTAAGAAATTGAAATCTTCTAAAGTTCTGGATATGGGCTCTGGTTCGGGGATTCAGGCACAAACATGTATTGACTCTGGATTTCCCGAAAAAGACCTAACCCTCGCGGATATAAATTCCGACGCAATAAAGCATCTGAAAAACAAATTTCCAAATTCTAAAATAATTAAATCAAACCTATTTGATAAATTAGGGGACAGATACGATTTGATAATTTTCAATCCGCCTTATTTGCCTGACGATAAATTCGATAAGAAGTCCGATACTTCTGGAGGCAGGGAAGGAAGTGAAATCATAAACAAATTTCTTAAAGAAGCAAGAAATCATCTGGTTATTAGTGGGGAAATATTTATTCTGACCAGCAGTCTTACAAGAGACATTAATTGGCTGAATTATACTAAAAAACTGCTTGGCAAGAAAAGAATCTTCTTTGAAGAACTTTACATCTGGAAATTAACTCTTTAATCCTGTTTTTGTCGTCTTTAACACTCGGATTTTATACCATCATTATCCTTAAATACTAAATTATTTACACAGCTTTATAGGAGATAAAAATGGTGAAATTTGCGCATATAGCTGACGTGCATCTTGGAGGTTGGAAGCAGCAGCCCTTGCAGGATTTGAATTTCAAATCATTTGAAATTGCACTTGAAATGTCAATAAAAGAGAAAGTTAATTTCGTTCTTATCGCTGGAGATTTGTTTGATAGTGCTTATCCCCCAATTGAAACACTGAAAAGAACATTTTCGGAATTTAGAAAATTGAAAGAAGCTAAGATTCCATGTTTCATTATTGCAGGAAGTCATGATTATTCGGTTTCCGGAAAAACTTTTCTTGATGTATTGGAAAAGGCTGGATTCTGCACAAATGTTGCAATCTTTGAAGAGAAGGGAGATAAAATAATTCTTGAGCCTACTATTTATGGAGGAGTTGCAATTTATGGCTATCCTGGTAAGAGGTCTAGTTTAGAGATTCCTGATTTGCGGAGAGTGAAGTTTAATGATGCTCCCGGAATGTTCAAAATTTTCATGCTTCACACTGCGATTGATAGGGCAAGCGGAGGAAATGTTCACATGGAAACAATAGAAACAGCACTTCTTCCAAAAGCCGATTATTACGCATTGGGACATTTGCATATCGACTATGAAAAAGATGGATTTGTTTATGCGGGTCCCGTTTTTCCCAATAATTTTCAAGAGCTTGCAGAGTTGCAAAAAGGGAGATTCTATATCGTGGATACAGATTCGCCAAAACCTCTAAGAAAAATTGATTTGAAAATAAAAGATGTTGTCGTCGTGGAGTTTGAAATAAAAGATGCCTTGAGGGCTACAGATATAATCCTCTATGAACTGGAAAAAAAGGACTTGAATGATAAAATTGTTTTATTGAAAATTAGGGGCGAATTGGAAACAGGAAAAGCTTCAGATATCAAGTTTCAAAAAATTGAAGATTTCCTTAAATCAAAAAATGCTTATTTCATGTTAAGAAACACACATGACTTAAAACAAAAAGAGATTGAACTGGAAATTGAAGTCAAAGAATCGGAAAATATTGAGGATGATACAGTAAAGATGTATTCAGATCAAAATCCTTCGCAGTTCAATTTGTCAATACCTCTTCTCTTGAATTCCCTTTCAATTGAAAAACAGGAGGGTGAAACCTCGGAAACTTTCCTGAACAGGCTCGTTGCTGAGACTAAAAAAGTTTTAAATTTCTGATATAAAATGAGAATAAAAAAAATTATTTTGGAGAATATAAGAAGTTACGAATCGCAGGAAGTTAATTTTCCCGACGGTTCGGTTTTATTAGCAGGAGATATCGGAAGCGGAAAAACGTCTATTCTCTTGGGGATTGAATTTGCTTTATTCGGATTGCAGCCGGGACAGAGAGGAAATGCACTCTTGAGGAATGGAGCAGACAGCGGAAAAGTTGTGATTGAATTTGAAGTTGACGGCGATATTATTACCGTAGAGAGAACTTTGAAAAGAGGCAAATCAATATCGCAGGATTATTGTGCGATTTCAATAAATGATGGCGATAAAAAAGAAATTTCAGTTACGGAATTAAAGAGCAAAATTCTGGACTTACTGAATTATCCGAAAGAATTTTCAAAGAAGCAAAATCTCCTTTACAAATTTACAGTTTATACTCCACAGGAGGAAATGAAGGAAATTATTTTAGAAGACCCGGAATTGCGTGTTAATACATTAAGACATATTTTTGGCATTGATAAATACAAGAGAATTCTGGAAAACACGTCGCTGTTGCTGTCAAAAATAAGGGAAGAAAAAAGAACAAAGGAAGGAGCCACAGAAACATTGGAGCAGGATAAGCTGGAGCTTGTTTCAAAAGAAGAAGAGCAGGAAACAAAATATTATAATTTGTCTTCGATGGAGAAAGAATTATTTTTCAAAAAAGAAAAAAGGAATAGAATTCAGGAAGAGAAAGAAGAGATTTTCCAGCAGATAGACAAGAAAAAGAAATTTCAGCAGGAGATTGAAAAAACTAACCTGATGATTTTCAATAAAAGATATTCCATTGCAGATAACGTGAAGCTAATGGAACAAATCAGAATGCAGGTAAGTGAACTTGAGAATATAGAATTTAGCGAGGGAAAAGTCCTGCAGTTTGAATCTGAAATTGAAATGAAGAAGCACGAAAAAGAAGAATTGAATGAAAAAATTATAGAAATAAATTCTCAGATGGCCGCTCTCAAATCAAAAAATGAATCAAATAAAGAGCTTGAGAAAAAAATGACTGATTTGGAAATCTGTCCAACTTGTTTGCAAAATGTCGACGCTGTTTATCGGGCGAATATAATGAACAATTGCCATTCTAATATTTTTGAGAATAATAAAAAAATTGAAGCTTTTGATATTGAAAGAAAAAGCATTTTGGACAAGTCACGAAATATCAGTTCCGAATTATCTTCAAAAGAAAAAGCTCTTACGGATATGAAAATATTGAAAATAAAATTGGAAGGGGCAAGGGAAAGAAAAGAGAGGTTGAATGAAATTCAGAAAATTAATATCACTTTTGAGAAAGATATTGAAATGTTAAAACAGCACGTTGATTCTCTGAGCACCTCTATTTTCGAATTGAATAAATTTGACAATATTTATGAAGAAAAGCAAAAAGAATTTGAGGAAGCGCAATCCGAAGAAAAAAGTGCAGAAATAAGAGTGGCTGAATTAAGAAAAGAGATTGAGATGTTTGCGCGGCAGATTGAAAGCCTGAGAGAAAGAATAAGCAAGATAGAAAACCTGAAAAAACAGCTCGATTATCTCAATGAACTTGAAGGATGGCTTTCCAAGAATTTTCTGCTTATTATTTCTTTAATCGAGAAAAATGTCATGGTAAAGCTTAAGGCAGAGTTTTCAAA
Organism: Candidatus Woesearchaeota archaeon; assembly: GCA_964544395.1. Taxonomy (GTDB): domain Archaea; phylum Nanobdellota; class Nanobdellia; order Pacearchaeales; family GW2011-AR1; genus JAKLIN01. Next base: position 24,732 of record CAZJAO010000005.1, on the reverse strand, counting down.
ATCTTTTTCGGAATGGTTTAACATGCTTGTCTCTGATAATTTTCAGGTTAGGCTAAGCGATGATTTCACACCGATTATTGAACAACAGGATTACGAGTTGGATTATGCTTATCTTTCGGGCGGAGAAAGAACTGCAATTGCTCTGGCATATAGGCTTTCGCTGAATCAGGTCATAAACTCTTTCTTGAGCAGAATTAAGACGAGAGATTTGGTTATCCTTGATGAACCTACAGATGGATTTTCAGAACAGCAGTTGGATAAACTTCGTGGAGTCTTGGAGCAACTGAACGTAAAGCAGCTTATTATCGTAAGCCATGAACAGAAAATAGAAAGTTTTGTTGATAATATCATCAAATTAAAGAAAGAACAAGGACTTTCAAAAATTGAGTAAGGAGCAAAACATCTTCCGTATAATTTATAAATACGAATAGTTTTATTCAATTTATGAAAAAAGGGATTCTAATAACCTCCTTGATTATAGCCGCATTGGCACTGGTTGCTGTTGTAGTTTTTCTGATAGTGCCTGCTTTCACACCCACCAATAATATTGGTATAACAACCAATCCGGGAACAACTACAAATCCAAGCACAACCACTAATCCTGGAATTACTAATCCAGGTACAACTTCAGGAGGAACCAACTCTGGAGGAACTTCTAGCGGAGGTTCAACACCTTCAGCTCCCCCAACTACGCCTCCCGCAGTGCCTGTAGGCTCAGCAGGTCCGGCAGCAGTAAATCTTGGAACAGCAGGTAATTTTGTTATATTATCTCAAACAGGAATCTCAACAACAGGAACAACTTCAATCGTTGGTGATATGGGGGTTAGTCCCGCAGCTGCAACATATATCACTGGATTTGGATTAATATTAGGTGCAGGTAATTACTCTTCTACATCCTCTTTGGTAACTGGAAATGTATACGCTGCTGATTATCTAGGAGCAACTCCCGCTAAAATGACTACTGCTGTAAGCGATATGCAGACAGCATATACAGACGCTGCTGGAAGAACAAATCCAACTGCTACTGAAGTTGGTGCAGTAGACATTAGCGGAATGACAATTTATCCTGGACTTTACAAGTGGGGAACAGGCGTTTAAATAAATAATGGCGTTACCCTTAACTGCCAAGGCAATGCAAATGCAGTCTTCATATTCCAAATAGCACAAGACCTTACTGTGGGTAATGGCGCAATCGTTACTTTAAGTGGAGGTTGTCAAGCTAAGAACATATTCTGGCAGGTTGCTGGTCAAACAACACTTGGAACAACATCGAACTTCAAGGGAATTGTATTAGATCAAACATTGGTTGAAATACAGACTGGTGCAACATTGAATGGAAGGGCATTAGCACAGACAGCAGTTACACTGGATGCTAACTCTGTAACATCACCATAATTGTAGTGCAAAGAAGAATACGAAAAGTTTATAAAAGCCCTATACTCTAAGGCATTATAAGTTCTAGTAATCTTTGAGATTATATTCTAATATTAAAAATGGAAACTGAATTAAAGAGTTCAATGAAAACAGGAACAACTATCCTTGGAATAGTTTGTAAAGACGGAGTTGTAATGGCTGCCGACAGAAGAGGAAGCGGCGGAGGAATGGTTTTAACAAAGGACATAAGGAAAGTCTTTCCTATAAATCAGTATATAGTTATGTCCGGATGCGGTTCTGCTATGGAAGTAACAAAGATTCCGAGATATGTTGCTGCAGAATTGAAACTATTGGAGCTTAAATCAAAAGTGAGACCTTCAATAAAAGAAGCAGCTAATTTATTATCTAATATACATATTTCTGGGCAATCTGCATTTTTACTTGCAGGATTCAACAAAAATGGGACAACTGAGCTTTACGCAACAGACCCTTCAGGTTATGTGGAAAAAATAGAAGATTACGATGCCAGTTATGGTTCTGGAATGCCCTTTGTATTGGGCTTTATGGAAAGAGAATACAAGAAAGGAATAAGTATTGAAGAAGGAATTAGACTTGCAGTTGAATCTATAAAATCTTCAACACAGAGAGATATGGCTTCTGGAAACGGAATTGATGTTTTTACCATCACTAAGGATGGGATTAAAAAAGCGGTGGACATGGAAATCAAGCCAAATTACGGCGATTAAATTATTACTAAATTATTATTAAAATTATTCTAAAAAATGACAGACATATTAAAGAGTATAAAAGAACAACTTAACGCAAAAATTACAGAAGCTAATTTTGAAGGCGCTAATATTGTTATTTATACCGACAATGAGAATTTCTTCAAGGAAGGGGAAGGCAAGATAAAAGAGATAGTGGAACAAATCAAGAAAAGAGTTGAGCTTCGTGCTGATGAAAAGATTCTTACAAATCAGGAAGAAGCAAAAGCAATAATCAGAAAAATTGTTCCTGAAGAAGCAGAGATTACAGAAATTCTTTTTGATGAGCATAGAAGCATAGTCGTGATTGAAGCAAAAAAACCAGGATTAGTAATTGGAAAACAAGGTTCTATCTTTTCAGATATTAGAAAGCAAACACTTTGGACTCCGCAAGTGCAAAGAAGCCCAGCAATCAAAAGTAATATTACTGAAAGCATAAGAGAGGTTCTTTATTCAAACAGCGCTTACAGAAGAAAATTCCTTAACTCTGTTGGAGAAAAAATCTACAAGGAATGGAATCCTGAAAAAATGGAAGAGTGGGTTAGATTAACCTTTTTAGGAAGCGGAAGACAAGTTGGAAGAAGTTGCTTGTTGCTTCAAACTCCAAATTCAAAGATTCTTTTGGATTGCGGAATTGATGTTGCTTCTCAAGGTGATGAAAAATTCCCCCACTTTAATGTTCCTGAATTCAATATAAATGAAATTGATGCAGTCGTAATAAGTCACGCTCATCTTGACCACGTCGGTTTATTGCCTTATTTGTTCAAAATGGGCTACAGAGGTCCGGTTTATATGACAACTCCTTCGAGAGACCTTGCTGCGTTAACGGCTTTGGATTTTATTGGTGTTGCATACAAGCAGGCTGCTACCCCTTTGTTCAGTTCTAAAGATATTAAAGAAATGGTAAAGCATTCTGTTTGTTTGAATTTCAACGAAGTAACAGATATAGCTCCAGATATTAGGTTAACATTCTACAATTCAGGCCACGCTCTCGGAAGTGCGATGGTTCATTTCAACATAGGAAATGGTTTGCATAATTTCCTTTATACTGCAGATTACAAGTATATCAAAACAAGATTGCTCGATCCGGCAATTGCATCTTTCCCAAGAGTTGAATCTGTTTTGACAGAAGCAACTTACGGTTCAAAAGACGATATTCTTCCTCCAAGAATTGAATCGGAAGAAAAACTTTTGGATGCTATTAAAAAAACGATTGACAGAGGCGGAAAAGTTTTGATTCCAGAATTAGGTTTGGGGAGAGCGCAGGAAACAATGCTTATAATTGAAGATGCTATTGCTCGTGGAAAACTGAAAGAATTTCCAGTTTACATTGACGGAATGATTTGGGATATTAATGCGATTCATACAGCTTATCCTGATTTCTTGAGCGCAAATGTGAGAAGCAAAGTTTTCCAGGACCAGAATCCATTCACTTCTCCGATATTCTCAAGAGTAGGTTCTGCAATGGAGAGAAAAAAAGTAATTGAAGGTGGCCCTTGCCTTGTTCTTGCAACTTCCGGTATGTTAGTCGGCGGTGCATCCGTTGAATATTTAAGAGAATTTGCAGGGAATGAAAAGAATTCAATAATCTTCGTTTGTTATCAGGGTGTTGGTTCTTTAGGTAGACAGGTTCAGGAAGGTTTGAGAGAAACAAGAATGAATGTTGAAGGAAAAGAAGAGAATGTTAAATTTAATTTGGAAGTTCATACCATTGCAGGATTGAGTGCTCACGCTGGAAGAACAGAAATTTTGTCTTTCTTCAATAATATGAGGCCAAAACCAAAAAGAATTTTGATTAATCATGGTGAAGTCTCAAAATGTTTGGATTTGTCTTCAACGCTATACAAGATGAATCGAGTTGAAACAAATGTTCCAAGAAATCTTGAGACCTTAAGATTAAGATAATTATAATTTTAATTTATATTCTAAAGAAAAGCTATTTTTGAATCCGTCGCCTAAACTGAACAGAGAATTTCCATAAGGGGTTTCTGGACGATTGCTACCATATTCATAACTTAATTTTAAATTCTCAAATTGAATTCCTACATTAGCTTTCCAATCAAAATAAAAAACCTTTGACGCTGATGGAGCTTCAAAAGCCGTTACATTACCTCCGATAAAAAGATATTTAAAAAAATCTAATTTTGCATCTAAGCTTTCGAACAGAACATTATTATAAATTTCCTGACTTTTTGGATAAATTAGTGCAGCGTCAAGAATCAATCCTGCTTTGGCAGAAAAGTGATAATCATTCAATAATTTTAATTGATATTCTAAAGAGATTGTGTCTTGAAATCCATCTGGCAAATCAAATAAGGCGACTCCATAAGGTGTTACTGGATGTTGGCTTCCATGTTCATACTCAAGTTTAAGGTTATTCCATTGAAATCCAGCATTAAGCTTGATGTCGGAATAAAAAACCCAGGGGGCTAAAGTATTTGTCTGGGGAACTTCAAAAGCAGTCATACTTCCACCAATGAAAGCATACTTGAAAATATCAATTTTAGCATCGAGAGTCTGAAGTAAGACTTTATTGTTAACTTCTTGATTTTTCGGATTCACCAGAGCGGTGTCAGTTACTATTCCTGCCTTAACAGAAAACTCATCTGCATGGCTTAAAGCAGGAAATAGAAGAGATATCCCTATGCCCGTAGCAGCCAATAAATTCCTTAATTTACCCATATAAACAGCTTCTATCTTTTGCTTAAAAATCTTCTCAAATCCTAACATTTAAAAATCAATATTTTATTACCTAACTATGGCACAAGGATTATATCATTATATTGCAAAGGAATGGCAAAAGCCCAATATGGAAATATTGAGGCAGAGAATGATTGACTGGAGAGAATCCGATGCAATTGTAAAGGTTTCTAAACCTCTTAGAATTGACAGAGCAAGAGCTCTTGGTTACAAGGCAAAAAAAGGTTTTGTAATTGTAAGAGTCAGAATCGGAAGAGGTGGACACAAAAGAAGCCGTCCAAATGCAGGAAGAAGAAGCAAGAGACTTCATACAAGAAAGAACCTTAAGATGAGCTATCAATGGATTGCAGAACAAAGAGTAGGAAAGAAATTCAAAAATCTTGAAGTATTAAATTCCTATCAAATCGGAAAAGATGGGATGCATTATTTCTATGAAGTAATTCTCGTAGATCCTGCAAGACCTGAAATCAAAAATGATAAAACAATAAACTGGATAACAAAATCCGCAAACAGCAAAAGAGTTTTCAGAGGATTGACAAGTGCCGCTAAAAAATCCAGAGGTCTGCGAAGCAAATCAAGACAGCAGAAAGTTAGACCTTCTATCAGAGCACGAGGAAGATTAGGTAAATAATAATAATTAATTTTTCTTTTTCTTAAAAACAGGCAGAGAAGTAATTATCAGATATGAGACTGTAATAAAACCAAATGTTAGCAGGAACCAGACTACAGGATAAGGTAAAAAATTAAGCTGAATGCTTATGCAGGTTTGATGAACGCAATTAGCTGCTTCTCCTGATGGAACTAATAATAACGTTGCTACAAAAAATATAGACATCTCCAAGAAAGCTAATAACAGAACCTTATAATTTCTTTTTGTTTTTAAAATAGACAAGGCAAGAAGAGACAACGGGACTATGAACAAGTGCTGTATATTTCCTAATTTCTCTATCCACGTTTGAACTGGGAAAATTTCTACTTGATTAATTCCAATTACGGGATGTCCGAGAATAAGCAGGCAGGCAAAATCAAAAATCCAAACTAAATCATTTATCGCAAGTAGTATTACCTGACTTAAAATTAAATTGGAATTTTTTTTAATTAATCCAAGAAGTATCAGGGGAATAGCAATATAACACGCCCAGAAAAGATCAATCGGATTTCCAGATATAATCAAATCAATAATCATGACAATATAAAAAAGAGATATGACTGCAAAAATAATCCAAAAGATTGAATTTCTCTTTTTCATTTCAAATATTAAATTTACCAATCTTTAAAAACCTTAGAACTATTATTATTTAATGAAGAGGAGAGTGAATCTAGATTCTCATTTACCAAATAAACTTTTTTACATAATTATTGCCCTCGTTATTCTCGGAGCAATTATCGTTGGAGTCCGTGCTGCAACAACGGGCTTTGTCGCTCCTGTGAATCCCGGACATAATAGTTCTCAGGTTCTTATCTCCGTGGGCACTAACAAATACATAACTCTCCAGGATGCAGTTGATAGTGGTTATCTCCTCGGACAAAATTTCTCGAATGTAAGAATAACTTTGATTCCCGTAACTACTCCTTATGAACTTGCGAGTCAAGTTATTGTAACATTCAAAGGACAGAAGATGACTATTCAGCAAGCAGTCAGCACAAATGTTTTCATCAATAATGCCTTTCAGGTTGGATATTCTTATACTAGCGTAACTCCCATCGGAGGAGATGTAGCGTCTAACGTCAATATTAACACCACAAGCGGTAACATGACTTTTCAAACTGCAGTTAATACCGGTCTTGCTTTATTGTCCTCAGCTCCTTGCCTTACGGGTTTTGTTTGCCCCCAGGGACAGAAAATTGGAAATCCTTGTTATCCTACGGGATTAAATGGTCTATGCGTCAATGCTGGAACAATAACTTCCAGCGCAACTTGCACGGGCTATAGCAACCTCGGCCTTGGAACAAGTTGCGCTTCTGATGGAACCAAAACTTGCAATGGCAAAGGTATTTGTGAAGGATGGAGTGGCTATGGTTGCGGAGGTTGTCCATTTGGAGATAGTTCGGATGGGGCATACAGTTGTTGCAATCCAAGTACAGCAGAAAGTGTCGGTCTCGTTTCTTATTGCAATTATTATGTCCGAAGCTGTTCTTCCGGCAGTTGTTCTACCACCGATACGGATTATTCTTGGAGTCAAAAGCCGGCAGCTTCAGGCAATAATTATGGTTCATGTACTAGAATTATTTCTAGTGGTTCAAGTGGAGGTCATGGAGGACAGCCAACGACCATTGGAACTACTGGTACTACTGGCGGAGGAAGCAGTGGATGGGGAACTCCTGATGGAATTGCATAAAAATAATCACAATGAGCAACAAAAAAACGAATAAATCGAAAAGTTATATGTTTGTTATAATTGCATTAATCCTTATATCTGTAGCAGCATTTTTTTTAATACAGCCGAGTAGCGGACTTATATCAAAAGATCCTGCAACAATAGCCCTTTCACAAGCAGATGTTTCTAATCTTCCTCCAGGATTAGTTTTCAATTCAACTATGTCTGAGCAAAGGTATAAACTTGGAAATTATTGGTTCAATGATAGTCAACTTCAAGCGGCACTAAATCAGGGATTTATGAACGGATATTATGATAATTTTTTCTATCAGGATTCAGCAGCGAGTAACATAGAGATTATTGGTAGCTCAATCTCAACTTATAATCAGAGTGCACAGGAAATTTTAAAGGGAGATATACAAGCATATCTTCCACAATATAATTGTATTTCTTTTAATTTACCCACTATTGGGGATAAAAGTTTTGGATGTTATATGGTTCTAAATATCTCTAATATAGAAATGTCTTATTACGAGGTTTTCTTTTATAAAAATAATGTAGTAGTCCGTACTTGGGTAGGGCAAACTGGTCTTGTGGATTCGAGTGCTGAAGCAGTTCAATATGCAGACATAATTGCAAATAAAATCTAACTCTCTCAAAATTTAAAAACTCTTCCAGTCTTTCTTTGTAAAGAGAGATGAAATATCAAAAACTTGCAGAACTTTATGATGAACTTTCTTCAACAACAAAGCGTTTGAAGAAGATAGAGATTCTCTCGTCTTTCCTGAAGGAATTGAAAGAATCAGACAGCAATATTTTGTACCTTCTTCTTGGAAGAATTTATCCAGAATATGATCAGCGTGAAATCGGAATAAGCAATCAGCTTGCAATTAAAGCAATTGCAAAAGCAACAGGAACTCAGTCGGAACGCGTTGTCAAAGAATGGAAATCAATCGGAGATTTGGGAAAAGTTGCTGAATTGTTGATTAAAGACCGAAAGCAGCACACGCTTCAAAGTCAGGTTCTGACGACGGAAAAAGTGATTGAAAACTTAAGAAAGCTTCCCGAGCTGGAAGGAAAAGGAACAGTCGATAAAAAAATTTCTTTGATAACTGAGCTGCTGACATCTGCATCTCCTATGGAGGCTCTTTATCTTGTAAGAACTTTGATTGGCGACTTGAGAATTGGAATTCAGGAGAGCACAATCAGGGAATCGATGGCTCATGCATTCTTCAAGAATGAAAATGAGGAAGCAGAAAGAATTCAGGAAGCAATCGATAAATCGAATGATTTGGCAATTGTTTTTGAAATTGTAAAGAAAGGTAAGATAAGCGATTTGGGAAAAGTAAAAATTGAACTTGGAAAGCCGATGAAAGTCATGCTTGCGGAAAAAGTTAAGACGATAAAAGAAGGTTTCGAAGCTGTGGGAAAACCCGCTGCAATCGAATACAAATATGATGGATTCAGGTTCATAATTCACAAAAAAGGAAATGAAATAACTTTGTTCACGCGTCGTTTGGAGAATGTTACAAAGCAATTTCCGGAAGTTGCAGATTATATTAGAAAATATGTGAAAGCAGATTCTGCAATTCTTGATTCCGAAGCTGTCGGATTTGACAGAAAGACAAAAGAATACAAGCCATTCCAGAGCATTGGCCAGAGAATAAAGAGAAAATATGACATTGAAAAGCTCCGTGACGAGCTTCCTATTGAGATAAATGTATTTGATGTTCTTTATTACAATGGAAAATCCCTTTTGACAGAGCCATTCAGAAAAAGGACAGAACTTGTAAAAAAGATAATTGAGGAGCATCCTTACAAAATCATTCATTCGAAGCAGATAATTACAGACGATGAAAAGAAAGCAGAGGAATTTTACAAGCACGCGCTGAAAGATAATCAAGAAGGAGTTATGATGAAAAATCTGGATTCAATTTACAGTCCTGGCAGGAGAGTCGGAAACATGGTAAAAATGAAACCTGAAGAAAGAGATTTGGATTTGGTTATTACCGGAGGAGAATATGGAACAGGAAAACGTTCGGGTTGGATTTCAAGTTTCATTTTATCCTGCAGAAGCGGTGATAAATTTTTGGAGATTGGAAAAGTTGGAACAGGATTCAAGGAGAAGAAAGATGAAGGTGTATCCTTTGAAGAATTGACAGACAAAATAAAACCTCTGATTATTGAAGAAAAAGGAAAGAATGTGAAAATAAAACCCAAAATTATAGTCGCTGTTACATATCAGGAAATTCAGAAATCACCGACATATTCTTCGGGATTTGCATTACGTTTCCCCCGTTTTACTGCTCTTCGTCCTGATAAACCTTTGTCTGAAATAAACTCACTCAAGGAAATTGAAGAAGATTTTGAAAAGCAAAAATTGAAAAACTGGAAATATGGCTGAAATTAAAAATATATTTAAACTCAATTTTGTATAATTAGACATGAAAAAGAGGAATTTGGGAGTTGTTATTCTCTCATTTGTTTGTCTTGCGTCTTTAGTTCTTTTCTTAAATTATGTTTTTGCTGCGACGCAAACTGTTACGATAGATACCAGTACTGGTGAAGCAGGAGTATTTCACAATTATACCATCACTCTCTTGAACACCGACCCTAAATTAAATATAACTCAGGTTAATTTGACTGTAAGTGCATCTTTTTTGAATATCACTTCATATGGAACTAATACTACCACAAATGTCCCTACGATTATTGGTAATTCATTACAGTTCACAAATAGTTCTATAAGTCTTATAAAATCCAATTCATCGGGACTTTTCTGGTTTTATGCTGCGACAAATCAAACCGGAGCTATTAGCATAAATGTTTCTTCATTGGATAACAATTCTGCTATAAATATCTCCACATTAACGGTCATGATTAATGATACAGTCGCTCCAACAATTTCTTTTATTAATCAAACTCCCTCGGATTCTGCCTCAGGGTTGACAAATATTCCTGTGAATGTTAGCGTGAGTGATTCTGGAAGTGGAATAAAAAATGTTACAGTCTATTTGTCTAATTCTTCAGGAATAGTGGGTTTGGTTACTAATACTACTTCATTTTATACCGATATTACTGGATTAGCTACAGGAACTTATCGTTTATGGGCAACGGTATTTGATAATGCAAATAATAATGCCTCAACAGGTAATCTGACTTTGGGTGTAGTTTATAATTCAACTTCGTGCACTCCTAATTGGGTGAATTCAACGGGCACTTGTACAAACAGTACGCAATCAGTTACATGGACTGATGCTAATAATTGCAATGTTACAACCGGCCAGCCTGCAGAGACGAATCAAAGCTGCTCGGTAAGTCCAACATGTGTAACAAGCTGGTCTTGTACTGATTGGACCCCTGCGGTTTGTTCAAGTGATAATGGTTCTCAAACTAGGACATGCACAGATTCAAATGGATGCGCCTCTCCACAAGTAGAAACACGTGATTGCGCTCTTGGCAGTGCTATTACAACAAATAATTCGACTTCGCAAACAAGTGCAACCTCCTTTTCCCTTTCATCAGCATTCTTTATTGTTATGGGAATTATTATTATAAGTGTAGTCGGCGTAGTTATAATATTAATGAGATTAAGAAAGAAGTCGTATTCTACAGATTTCGGAGGCTCAAAAGATTCTGGAGGATATAGGTCCTTTTCTCCTAGAAGTCCTCCTTCAGGGCCACCTGGCTCTCAGTCAGCATATCGTCCTCAATAAAATTTATTTTTATTTTTATTTAAAAACCTTTATAAATAAACTTTTTCTATTTAGATGATGCCGGAAAAGGAAAAATCTTCATCTAAGAATTACAAGATTCAAAATATCGTTGCAACGACTTCTCTCGAAAAACCAGTTCCCCTTACAAAACTTGCAAGAACACAGCCTAACACTGAATATAATCCTGATACATTCCCGGGACTTGTTTTAAGAATTAAGGAACCAAAATCTGCAGTTCTTGTTTTCTCGTCGGGAAATCTGGTTTGTACAGGAACAAAATCAATTGCACAAGTCAGACAGGTTATCGATGCGGTTATTAAGCAGCTGAAGAAAATTAATGTTAACGTTACTACAAAGCCAAAAATTACAGTACAAAATATTGTTGCTTCTGGCACGATAAACTTGAAATTGAATCTGAATTTTCTCGCGCTTGAAATGGAAAACACCGAATATGAACCTGAACAATTCCCTGGTTTAGTTTACAAATTATCAGAACCTAATGCAACATTCTTGCTTTTCACTAATGGAAAACTTGTTTGCACAGGAACAAAGAACAAAGAGCAGTTGGAAGAAAGCATGGACCAGCTTTTGAAAAATGTGAAAGCTGCTCTCAAAAATTACGAGAAATAAATCGTAAATAATATGCGCTATAAAAAAGAGCCGCGATTTTCACAATTTTCTTAGCGTTTATTCTTATCGTGCTTTTGATAGAGTTAGAAAAAACATTTTAAAGAATAAATTTAAATATCTAATCGCTCTAATTTCATAATGAAAAAAGAGCTGTTATTGGTTATACTTTTAGCTATAGTCTTTTCTTCAGTTGGAGTCCACGCGGTAACAACAGGATTGGTATCTCCTGCAAATCCCGGGCATAATAGTTCTCAAGTCTTCCTTTCTGTTGGGGGTGGAAAGTATATCACTCTTCAAAATGCAATTGATAATGGATTTTTTATTGCAGCAAATACTTCTTTAATTCCTACAACTCTCCTGCCAGTATCCTCACCTTATGAATTTGCAAGTCAGATTATTATAACTCTTGGAGGGTATAATGTAACTTTGCAAGATGCCGTAAATTATCAATTATTCGCAACTCCCGCGAATTCCCAGAGTTATGCAAAATCTTCAATCCCTGCTGGAGGGGAATATGCAAGTAAGATTAATGTAAACACAACAAGTAGTATAAAAACCTTACAATATACTATAGATAATAATTTATTATCTTCAATACCACCTATTCTAAGTTGTCCAACAGGGTATACCTGTCCTAGCGGTTTTGGTATTGGAAGTGCATGCTATCCTACATCAGGGGGTTCCCTTGGCTGTGCTGGTACGATAAATTCTAATAGAGCCTGCGCCAGTTTTTCAATCGGATATACCTGTGGAGGCGTTTATACTAAAGGTTGTGATGGAAGCGGGCGCTGTGTAGGCTATAGCGGAAATGGGTGTGGCGGCTGTCCTTTCGGAACAACTAGCGATGGCGCAGGAGATACTCTTTGTATTAATCGTGCAGGAGGTCTTTTGTATACTGCACATCCCGCAGATGCTTCTTATGCTAGTGGGGTTAACTATTGTGGAACTTCCTCCACAGCCCCTATCTGCCAAGTGCCTGGTTCATATGGATCGCATACCGATTCTTCTTGGATACTTTATCCTTGTGCATTTGGATAAATATTAGCTTTTCTTCTTTAAAAAAGGCAGAGAGGTTAGTATAAAATAAGAAATACTAACAAATCCAAATGAAAATATAAACCAGATTAAAGGATATGGCAGGAAATTTAAAGGAACATCTACACATCCCTGATAAACGCAATTGATGAAACTTGTGTGCGGGGCAAAAAGTAAAGTTAGTAAGAATAAAACTATTAATTCTCCAAAACTTATTAGAAGAATCTTATAACTTTTTTTAACTTTTAATATTGATAGTGCTACAATCGATAAAGGAGTCACAACTAAATGCTGCAAATTCCCGAGCTTAATTATAAGTGATTGATATGGGAAATTCTTTACTATGTCTATTCCAAAAACAGTATGTCCTAAAAAGATGAGGCATAAAAAATCAAATATCCAGAATAAATCTGTGATTATCAGAATTATTACCTGACTTAAAATAAGGCCAGAATTTCTTTTTATTAACCCGATGATTATCAATGGAATAGCCAGATAGCACGTCCAGAGGAGTGAAATATAGTCATGAGTAATAACCACATCTATAATCATGAAAACATAAGCCAAAGAAATTACGAAAATAATAGCGTATAATATCCAGTCTCTCTTTTTCATTCGATGATAACTCTTCAAATACTTAAAAACTTTTATAAACAACTCTTGTTTGTTTTATAAAAGAGGGATATCATGAAGCATAACTGGAAAATAACAATTTTGATTCTGTCGATGTTTATCGCAACGCAGATAATCGGATTGTATGTTGTAAATTATTACTCTCCGGCCAAAGTCGTGAATAATGTTCCTATTAATGTTACAACTCCGAATACATTGCCTTATGGATTAGAGCCTCCTCCAGATAATGCTCAGGTAAACGTCTGGCAGATTTTGCTTTATATTATTCCTGCTTTTGTGATTGCAATAGCACTGTTCTTTGTTCTAACCAGATTTAAAGCAGCGTTTGTCCTGAAAGCATGGTTCTTCATAGTGGTTATTGTCGCTCTGTCAACATCATTAATTGCATTCTTTCCTTCATCAGCTTTGCTTTTTGTTTTAATCTCTCTCGCTATTTCCGTTCCTCTGGCTTTCTTTAAAATTTATAGGCAAAACCTCTGGATACACAATATTACTGAATTATTTATCTATCCTGGAATTGCTGCAGTATTTGTCGCTCTTTTAAGTGGGGCAGACAACTCAAATCGCGGTGTTTATGCAATTATGGCTCTTCTGATCTTAATCTCGATTTATGATATCTGGGCTGTTTGGCATTCAGGCGTAATGCAAAAGATGGCAAAATACCAGATTAACAAATTGAAAATCTTTGGGGGCTTTATCATCCCATCAATATCAAGAGGAATGAGATTAAAGATTAAAAAAATGCGAAAAGAAAAAAGGAAGAAAGAAATTAGAGTTAATTTTGCAATTCTCGGCGGTGGCGATGTAATCTTCCCTATAATTGCTGCAGGGGTTGTTTTGCGGAGATTTGGGTTCATGAATATTCTTGGACTTGAAGTGCCTCTTGCATCTATTTTAGTCATGATTGGAGCTATATTGGGACTGGGATATTTATTATTATTTGGCGAGAAAAAGAAGTTCTATCCCGCAATGCC
>CAZJAO010000005.1:0-10488 GCA_964544395.1 Candidatus Woesearchaeota archaeon | reverse complement strand
ATAAAGGTAACATATAGAAAGATTTATAAATATTCTTTAGGGCAAAATATTATGATTCTTAATCAGGAATTAGTAAGCAGAATCAAAGACCACTTTGATTTGAATATATATGAAACAAAAGTCTGGCTAGCTTTGCTTTCAAAAGGAATTGCTTCAGCAGGAGATATAGCTAAGATCTCACGTGTTCCAAGAAGCAGAACCTATGATGTTCTTGAAAATCTGGAAAAGAAAGGATTTGCAATAGAAAAGCTTGGAAAGCCTATAATGTATATGGGTGTAAAACCAAAAGGAATTCTTGAAAGATTGAAGACAAATGTAAAGAAAGATGCTGAAGAAAGATTAAACTTCCTTACAAATATAAAGGAAACTGAAGAGTTCCTGGCTTTGGAAGAAATGTACAAAAATAGTGAAGAGCCGGTGAAAAAAGAAGAATTGCCTCTTTCACTTAAAGGAAAAGAAGCAGTCTCCGGTTATATTAAAGAACTGATTGGTAAGGCAAAAAAAGAATTGATTATATGCAATGATGCTGAAAATGTAAAGTCTAAGGTAAAGGTCTTCAAAAAAACAATAGACTTCCTGAAAAAATCAAATATAGCAATCAAAATTGCCTTGTTTGGAGATAATGAAATTATTGATGAATTAAGCGGAATCTTTGGCTTAAAGATAAAGAAAGTTGATGCTAACGCAAAATTCTTCATTGTTGATAAAAGTGAAGTATTATTCTATCTTTCAAAAGACCAAGATGAGGAAAGTGCCATATTAATCACTTCTGAATTCTTTACAAGAGCATTCTCTGATATCTTTGAATTGAGTCTCAAGAATTAATCAAGAATCTTTATTTCTCTTATATACATGCTCTTTATTATCTCTCTATTCTTTTCTCTCCATGAAACTATAAACTCTTTGAAATTAGACTTTGCTTCATCTTTAGAATAAATTATCTTGGATTTAACAAAGGTTTTTTTATGTTTCTCTTTGAATTTTTTTACTTCTTCAATTTTACTGATTGGCGGACCTCTTATAACTAATCCTTCTTTTTTCTTTCCTACAAAAAAGCAGTCCGCATATTGTTCATTTCGGTAATAGAACTCTTTCTCTTGAATCTCAAAATATTTTTCTAGAGAATTATCAAGATGCTCATAAAATTTTAACAATTTGCTGCCGGCTATTGCTCCCTTCTGCATCTTTGTCGAGATTCTCAGTAGCACAAAATCATATTTCTTCTTTTTTGCATTTTCTCCAATCTTTTCAAAATCAATTTCTTTTAATTTGAAGAATTTTATATCAGGATTTTCTAAAAACTCTCTGCATGCATCTTTAAACTTTTTGAATGTCCAATAAGACAAAGTTGCAAGAGCATTTCTCTGCCTGAAAGTTGGATCAACAAGAATAATTGGGGATTCAAGTTTTGAAGAATTCATGTCCATTAAAATCTGTTTTTTGTTGGAATAATGCTTTTCAGCGTCGATAATTATCTTGTCTTCTTTAGATTTTGCGATCTCTCTTATGAATTTTAAGAAACTTCCGTAATATTGAATCAGAAGTTCTAATGAATATCCTGAGAAACCTTTGATATGGGATTCTGCGCCATAAACTCGATTAGCATGACAGAACGACTTTGCTAGGATTATATCATCGCTTAAGCCTTTCTTTAATTTCTTATTCAGATATTTTACATGGAAATAAGATAAATCGGTAATGTTTTCTGCTTCCTGCGGTTTTGAAATTTTTATCACAGGAACAATTTCAAAAAAAATCCAAGGTTCTACGTTTACTTTGAAATAATCTCTCGAACCATGAATCCTTATGGGATTTGATTTTATTCCTTCAAGAATTTTGTGAGTCAAGGCAGAAATATCTTTTCCGATATATTTTTTGTCAAATCTGACAAAGATATCGACGTCATATTTTTCTCTTTTAATCAAAGTTCTCTTTGCATAACTTCCACCGACGAAAACTTCTGCATCTATTTTAGAAGATTTTAATTTATGGTTGAGTTTAATCAAGAAATCTTTAAGTTTATTTTCAATGTCTCCAATTTCTTTCAGCGAGGGTTTTGCTTCAGTTAGCGCCTCTTTTAGCACTTCATTGATTTTTTTCGTCATTCTGTTTTAAGGATTGTTTTAATGTAGATGCAATATCTATTATATACTTTCCCTCTTCGAGTTTGTAAACCAATGGTCTCTCTCTGCTGAAAAGTTTTATCAAATCAAGTTCAAATTTGCCGTCGCCTGTGACTCTTATTGATTCAATATCAAGAATGACCGGAGCGTCTTCTTCAATGATTCCTGCGATGTCTCTTATGTCCTGCTCAATTCGAGTTCTGTCCTTTTCAGGAATTTCAATAGGATTGTCTTTCATCTTTTGAACCTGCTCATCTTTAACATAGAAAAAGAAATGGCCGTTGCATTTTTTGCAGCCCGTAAGTAATTCTGCACTTCCCGCAGGATAAAATTCACCGCAATGAACGCATTGGTGTGGCATGAATTTTGTAGGTAAAATCAGTTAAAAAACTTTTGTGAGTTAGAATGATTATTATCTGTTCAAAAATAGCTCTATCTTCTTTGGATTTTTCTTTATCTCTTTTACAATTGTTGCAGGACCGATTATTGTTATCGCACTGAAATCCCCGCCAGCAAGTGCATTAGCAATCCCTTTTGTCATTCGACTGAACAAGCCCTCATTGCCGTTTCCTGAGATAACTGCAAGCTCTATCCCTCTGAACGATTTAACATGCCCAATCATAGCCATGGTGTCTCCGATTAATCTTGTTTCTTCATTTGCACTTAATCTTCCCTGCAGAACGAGAATATTATTTCCAAAAACAATGCTTAAAATTTTTTTAATTCTGTCGTCGCTGTTAAGTCCTCTTATTTCAGAATAGGGCAGGAACTGTATCGAAAATCCCTTTATATTTCCAAGTTTCTTTCCCATCTAATTGTTTATCTCTGATAAATTTAATATTTTTTGAGTTATGAATAAGAAAGAGGTAAAAATTGCGAGTATACACACCGCCCCTATAATATCTGACTCTAGTGTTATTCGATGATTCTCCTGAAGATAAAAAATACTATAATCCGTATTACTAATTACAGCAGTATCATTTGAAATAATACTACTATTCCGAAGAGAATTAAGATCCTTCCAAGTATTTAGATAATCATTTGAGTTTTGTTGAATAGCACCACCATAAGAATTATAATCCAATATCAATCCGATTATACCTGAGATTAACAAGATAATCCAAAGTATTAATTGTATCTTTACAATTATTTGCCTCTTTTTCAGATTTTTTTTCATTATACTTTATTTATACTTTTTTTGACAATTTAAATATCGACTCATAAAATTCTTCAAGATTCTTCCCGTATTTTGCGCTGATACCAATGACTTCATATTCCGGAAATGCTAGCTCTATCTTTTTCAAATCAGCTTTTTTCATATCTACTTTATTAGCGACAATTAATACTGGAATTTTTCTTGCGACTAAATTTCCAATGATTGTAATGTTTACCTGGTTGTAGGGATTCTCCGTTGCATCAAGAACTATAACAACCATGTCCATGTCATCAAGCCATTTTATACTTTCAATTATTCCCTGCGTTGCTTCTTTTGCTCGTGACTTTGCATCTTTCTTATTCATCTTGTATTTCAAGAAATCTTCATAATCTATCTTTGTTGCAATTCCAGGAGTATCAACAAGCTTGAATGTCATCTTTCTTCCCTTGTACTCTATTTCAACTTTTTCCTTGAATTGAACATTTCTCGTTTCATGAGGAATCTTGCTTACGCTTCCGATTTCTTCTCCTGTAAAGTCTTTGCAGATTCTGTTTGCAAGGCTAGTCTTACCTACATTAGGTGGTCCGTAGAATCCGAGTTTTATCTCTTTTTTATTCTTGAAAAGATTCGAAAATATCTTCTTGAAGAAATTTCCAAAAAACTTTGAAGCCATAGTATAAAATTAATCCTCTAATTTATAAATATTTCATTTCTTTTTTTTGAACCCAGGAATGCCGATTTTCTTTCCGGCATATCTTTTTAGCACATAATCAATTTGTTCTGAAGTCCATTTAGACTTGCTAAGGTTTCTTTGTATATCAATTTCCTTTAATCCCTTGTTCTTTGACGTGTGAACATAGTTAATAATGTTGTATAAATCATTTCTATCCTTGAATAAGAAAGATTCGTATCTTCTTTGATACCATTTTCCTATCAGCACATAGGCCCCAAATCCAACAATTACAATACCGCCAAGAATTAACCCTAAGATCAGCATTTTATCAGTAGGATTTGTTTCAGGGGCTTGTTTTGGAATTGAAATTTGATCCAATGAAGGAGAGATGAATATTGGAAGTTGTATTGGTAGGTATGATTGTGTTGTTGCAAATTGAACTGTTTGAGTAGTACCTGTTAAAGGAACAGAGTAGAAACTCCCTGTTAAAGTATAATTCTTGTCGAAATAGATTCCATTTAAATTTGGAACAAAAAGATAGACTTTGTTTGTGGGGGTATTTCCAACGAAATTCAACTTAACAACATCTAGGAGAGTTACAGTTGAAGCGCCATAGACTCCAGAGAACTCGCTGTAATCTATAGTCATGCTTATGTTATTCAAATCCCAGGCTAAAATTGAATTAATGTAGTCGCTCTTCTTGGTTGAATCAAAAGTTCCTCCTCCGACTCTTTCAAGTGCATCTAAATTGATTGTATCTCCTGAAGGCAAGAAGGGAACCGTGCTTGCAGTAGAAGTTTGTTGTATGCTTGTAGGCAGATTAATTGGGAGAAGGGTTTTCATGATGTTTACATAATCAATATCTGAAGAAGCTGAATTGTTCTTTATCTGCAAGTTATTAAGTATTGTAGAAACATTGTCAAGATTTAGCAATTGCTTTATTGCACTCTGTGTAAAATTCGGGTAGTTTGCAATTTGACTTTTAATATTCACGACATTTTGCAAATCCTGTCCGAGTATTTGATTAACCGCATCTTTTGGAGCAATTACGCTGATGTTGAAATTTCCTGTTGAACTAAGTCCTTGTGAGTTCGAAATTGTCACCTGCAAGTTGAAAACCCCAATTTGATTGTATATGTGTGAAACACTGCCATTTACCGTTGTCTGCGAGGAGCCACCATCTCCAAAATTCCATTGATATTGACTTATTGTAGCGTTGGAGCCATAGGTATCTACTGTTACTGTAAGGTTCGTAGGAAGAGTTGCTGCGGTTTTAAGAGGCGTAACAGAAGTAACCTTTGGAATCTGTGCAATGCCAATGGTCTTTGCAAGAAGCGGATAAGAATTGTTTCCATCATACAAGGTCAAAGTAAAGGTAGAATTTCCAGGGGTACTGGGAACTGAAAAATTTGCATTGTTTAAGGACAAGCTTTGGTATCCCTTCGTGCTTAAAGTTACAACACTTTGTGCAACATTGTAAAGATTGCTTATTGCTGTTGTTCCGTAAGTATTATCCGTTACAAGCAAATTTAAGTTGCTGACATTGATATTCTGGTCTTGTGCTGCATAAAAGCTGATCGGCACAACACACCCATTTTGGCATTTATCTCCATATTTATTCTGCAGATATTGTATTATCTGTTTTTCCAGATTATTATTAGTCGTTACAACATATCCCGAATTTGCTATTTCTGTATCATTGTAGGTAAAAGCTCCAACAGGGGAAAACAAAATAGATTGTCCAAATATCTGAAAGTCTATGGTATAATTTCCTGCAAAATTTCCAGTGAATCCACAAGGATTACCTGGAACAGCTGTATTTATTTGATAATTTGGGGGAGTTGGAGGATTTATTTGTTTGATACAAACCCAATAATCTCCCTTAGTCTTTACAAGATAATTGGTACTTCCTCCTGTGTTTTTTGCTATGCATATTACTTGCTGTGTCCCTGCTGCTGTGGTAGTGCAACTTCCAATAGCGGAACTTCCATTAACATTTTGCATTGTCATCTGAAATTGGGCATTTCCAGAGCCCATTACTTGAGCGCCTAAGTTAACTTGAGCAGAAATAGGGATAGATATTTTTTCACAATAAGGAGTAGATGTAATGTAACTTGGTTGGGGATTACGTAAGGAATCGCTATAGCATCCAAAGCTTTGCTGGCTAATTATTCCTGAAGGCTGATATGCCCCCCACTCTGGAAGCCCGTCATTTAACAGATCAATGCTTAACTGGGGAACACTTGCTAAATCAGCATCACTTGCAACATTTAATGAAAAAATATTTCCTGCAGAAATAGTTGGAGCATTTCCCGTAATTAAGAAGCCGAATACTTGTGATTGCCCTCCGCTTAGGCTAAAGTTCTCATAAAGACTTCCCGAGTCTGCAACAGAATATGAAGAGTTACAATCAGATGTGCTGCATGAATAATTAAATGAAGATGCTTGTTGATTTAATAAGTTTCTTAGAGAAATATTTTGGCCTAAGCTGGAAAGAATATAAGCATTTGATGAAATACCGCTTAAACTTAAATTTACAAAACCGGTAATAGTTGCATTAGGGGAATATTGCGTATTTATAGAAAAATTGCTAACCTGTACCTGTCCGGATATGGATTGAACAAGGAAAATAAAAAAGATTGCAGATAAAATTATCACCGCTTTATTCATGTTGAGAATAATTGAATATATTTTATAAATATTCTTATATAAGCATTAAAATTATTTTCTCTTATGACTCTTTCTTCTTGAGTGTGTCGAGTGTTTCTTTGATTTTTTAACAAGAACAATTATTACATAAATCAGGATAATTGCCGCAACTGCAACGATTGCATTTAATGCTGTGAATAAAGGCAATGGAATCTGTGCAGGACATTCAATTACACTTTGTCCATTATTGCAGTTTGTTGGTTTGTTTCCATTTCCAGTCCATGTTGCAGTCCACTTGTAAGTTAAAAATCCGTCAGCGCAAGTATCTCCAGTGTTAATAAAACTGTAAACGCATTTTCCTACCGAAGCTGTTGGTGAAGCGCAATATCCATTTGCACCATTTGTCTTAGCACATACCGAATCTCCTAAGCAGCTGCTTGGATTTCCATTCTTTCCATTTGTAGTATTTGCATTTGCGCAACTGTTAACTGGTGCGCTGTCTCCTGCAGGACAGACATCATTAGGATAGCAATAAGTCAATCCCTTTGGTTGATTATAACAGAAGGTATATCCATTAGCACATTGAGTAATATTTACGGGGTTTACATTTGCTTTGTAACACATTTGTGCTTGACATACAGAGCCATCATTGTTAAGCCCGCAATTGTCTACAGGATTTCCGTTCTGGCAATCAATTGAACTACATCCTTCTCCTGCATCACAAACACCATTTCCGTTGGACCCCGGTATCTCTACATTAGGGCAGGTATTTCCAGGATAACAATAATTAGAGCTTGTAGTTTGATTCGTGCAAAGAGTGTATCCATTGCCGCATTTGAATGCCCCATTTGCCTGATAGATATCTACAAAATTGCAAAGATGGGATGTTGTGTTCCAAGCACATCCATAAGAATATGCTTTAGGGTCTTTGTTAGGATCATTCTTAGCGACGCTGCAAAGGCTGTTATCTGAAGAGCAAGTTGTCTGGTTTACATAATCCCCACAAGTATTAACAGCTGTACAGAAACCAACTGGTTGTTGTGATGTTGATAATGTTGCATTAGGACTTCCGCTATTGATAGAATTTCCACTGAATAAAATTGCAGCATTAAATTTGTAATTATTTGGTTGTCCTGTATGATACTCTGCAGTCCATGTTGTCTTTACTGAATTTCCGCCTGTTCCAGGAAATGTTACATCTCCGGGATAATTGCTTGCTTTATTTCCATTGCTATCTGTTACATTAAATGTGACTGTTGCACCTGCGCAATTTGTTCCTGTAACGTTCAATCCTACTTGAACACCCTGCATAGCATTATTGTAAGTCCATGTTGCCGAATTTAATTGGCAGTTAAATCCAGGAACGTTTACTACTCTACAACATATTGCTGTGTTAAATCCTGCGCCAGTTCCAATATGTGCATTTGTGTAGTTTGATAAATTCAAAACACTCATGTAATAAGTATTATCGCATCCTAAGGTTGTACTTATACATTCTAATGGGAATGAAGGATTGCTAACAGAGTAACAAACATTTATCGGATAGTTTGTTTGTCCGGGAACTTCTGAATGTGCATTTGTAGAAGAGGTAATTCCCAAGATTTTATTTTGGGGTACGGGGGGGTAACCCTGTACTGTTGTGGTTTTTGAAGAACAAGAAGTATTGCCCCCACCGAAATAACAACAAAGAGCATAAGGATAAGACTGATATGGAAATTCTGCATGTGCATTGCTTAATGCAGATAGACCCGCAATTATATTTCCACCCACACTCGCATTGCAATTAGCAGCAGGTACGGTATTACATGTAAGATTATAAGAAGCAGAAATAAAATTTATTGATATAAAAGCACTTAAGAATAATAATATTGATAGTGCAATCACTCTCTTTCGCATTACAGATTTAATTGAATGTATTTTATAAATATTTCTTAATTAAAAACTGGAACTTGCTCCAAGAATATCATCTAAATTTTCTCCAGTTTGATAAGTCGGACCCCAAGTAATCGATCCTATTTTCTGATCAATACTAGTCGGATATTTTGAAGGATTATAATCAATTGGAGTCGTATATGGATCCATTACACTCAACCCTTTATCATGTAACTTCCATCCTGAAGGAGGGATGCTTTGAAAGTTGTAATCATCAAAAATGGCCTCTCCAATTTTAAAGATTTCATGAAGAGCACTTCCGAAAGTTACAGAAGATGAAACGGATAAATAAGAGACTCCGTCTATATAGTTTCCAGTGGAAGAATCATAATAGATATTTGTATTTCCCGAAGAACCATTTGATTGGTGATTATTATTTAAATCGGGAAAGATTATATGCCAGTTAGCCTTAGGAGAAACATTACCAGAAGCATCAACAGTATAATTCTTTGTAATAGGTGGATTGTCATAATCATTTTGTAGATCTAGAGAAGCTCCATAAATATTAAGCATCCTCTTTAAAGAAGTAAAGGCATTAGTAATATTTGTTCGATCTGTGAAAGATACGAGAAGGCCATCATAAGCTGAAGGATTAGCTATTTCTACATGAGGAATATTAAATTTTTCAATTGTATAATAGGAAGTACCTGTTTTTGAGTTATATAATTTACCATAGATGCTCTTTGCAAAGCTTACAAAATCATCTGAACTTATCTGAGTCTCATTTGGAGTCATACTCGGGACAACTTCAATACTTAGACTTTGATCTTCTGCGGGAAGAGTAACAGTCCTTACATAACTCGGAATTCCGCCTATCATTGCCTCTGTTCTAAAATAAATCGTATCAGTAGAGTCAGCTAGTTTATCTAATGTAAATGAAAAGTTTCCAGAGTTTGCTGAAATTTCATATTGTCCTGTATTCTTATCTTTTATAGGATCACTATATACAAATGTAAAAGTACCATCTGAATTTTGTATTTGTGTTCTTGTATCATAAACTTTGATTACACCCGATTGTCCAGTGCGAGTTTCATCATCTTGCAATGTTCCTGAAATATTAACATAGCCTAGTTGGGGAGGGTTAGAAACGACTACATCTATACTCTTCTTATCAATATTTCCTTCACTATCTCTAACTTGTCCATATATCTTAAAATTTCCTTTATTAAGATTATAGGACCCATTAATAGGGATTGAACTGGAAGCAAGCAATTCTCCATTATCTTCTATTCCATTATTGTTATAATCTGCAAAAGCTTCATAATTCATAATATCTCCGCCAGAATCTGTACCATTAACATTTATTATCCTGCTAATTTGGGTTCCAGAAAGAGGATCAACTGTTAAGCTTACTTGGGGTTTAGTAGTAGGAGGAATAGGACTAGGATCAGATCCTCCGGGGAACTTACAGCCTGCAACAGTCATAGTTGCCATAGCTCCAAATAATACAATCCCTTCCCTTATTTTTTTTACAAGACTTTTTGTCATATTATATAGGGGGAACGGAAATTTATAAACTTTATGCATAATACTTACTATATAGGGGTGACGAAAGATAAGGTTTAAATAACGCTTATTTATAGCTACTTGATGGAACCTGATGGACAGGATATTATTATGCTAATAGGGCTGGTTTTCATACTTCCAGTCGTATTCACATATAAATCAATTAAGTTCTTGATTGAACCTCTTCTTGTAATGTAATCATCCCTTAACAACCATTAAAGGTCTTAATCTGGCTACCTTTTTGCTGATTCCCAGTTCATCAACTATTCTTACAACTTCTTCAATATCTTTGTAAGCTCTTGGAGCTTCTTCCAGCATGCCTTTTATGCTTCCCACCCTGAATTTTACATTGCTCTCTTCAAGCTCCTTCTTTAAACTGGATTCGGTTATCTCTTCCTTGGCTCTTGTCCTTGACATTAGCCTTCCTGCCCCATGCGCAGTTGAGGCAA
>CAZJAO010000004.1:0-47204 GCA_964544395.1 Candidatus Woesearchaeota archaeon | reverse complement strand
GCATTACCGCTTAATGTAACCGCACTCTGTGCAAATGCTCTTCCATTCAATGTTGCACCGCTATTTATCACTACTGCTGTTCCACTAAGGATATTTCCATTGAAAACAGATGTAGTTCCAAGTGTTGTTTGCGTATCGACTTCCCAGAAAATGTTCTTAGCTTGGCAACTACCAATCAAATTTACACTTTGACCATTGCTGACAACAAGAGTTTGTGCTATTTGGAATACGAAAACTGCACTGGTATTACCTTGGCAATCAAGAGTTACACTTGTGGGTATTGTTACAGCAGTGCTCCATTTGTAAAGTCCTGGCGTTAATGTCTGTCCACCAAGATTCCCAGTATATAGTTCTGTAGCAGTAGGATTTGATAATCCTCTAGCAGTATTATATGCAGTCAATTCATCAGCCACTGCATTGTTTACCAAAGTGATATTAGCTCCAGTACCTGCAGCACAAGTTGCGTTTGAATCAAAACCACCAGTATATCCTGTATTTGTTTCATAGATTGTTCCAGCCACTTTTGTGCATGATACGCCTGTTATAAATGAACCAGCAGCAGGACTTACTCCAACATTTCCAACGATAGCAGAAGATGCCGGAACAGTATCAGAGATTCCAGTACCCCCTAAAAGAGCGAAACCAGTAGCATTTCCAAGATTTACAGGTGATAAAAGTGAACCCGTTCCGACAGGCGGAATTACCGGTGCAGCGCTTCCTCCAGAAGATCCTCCCCCACTACCTCCACTTACTCCTCCAGTACGTGAAGCTGGCGAATTACTAGTTGCAAAGCCCCAAACAAAATTCTCGGGCAAGGAATCACCAGTACTCCCCTTAACGCCAGTAGTAATCGTCATATTATATGATGAACTATATTGAAAATTAGATGTTGGATTAAATGTCCAAATCTTTCCGGTCGTATCAGAAGTATAATTCCCCGGTATAGTTATGTTACCTGGTCCTCTTACTTGGAATGTGCTCGCATTAATTGTTGCAGGATCCATTGCTTCACTAAAGGTTACAATAACGTTATTGCTAAGTACCTGTCCTGTTGCGGCACCCAAAGGATTAACTTGAGTTACTCCAACAAAAAGAACAGCAGGAACTGGAGTTTTTACAATAGGAACTAGAACCGCAATTTTCTGTGGAGGAACTATAACAACAGAAGGAGCAATGAATAAGAGATAAACACCAGCCAATACTAAGAGTCCAGCAAGTACCAACAATGGCACGAGCATCCCTCTTTTCTTTTTCATTTCATAAATAGAAAGTTTATATTTATAAATCTTTGGATAATTTGAGAAGATTCAATTATTCTTTTTTCCGACGATATTAATAAAAATAAAAAATAATCTTGAAAATAAAAATCTGAAAAGAATGGTTGTATTATTTTTTAGGGGCACTAAAATAAAATTTATTTTATTGATTAAAGAATAATAATTTATCTAAGTTCAGGCCTATAATTTTTAAAGTTTCAAATTGTAGAGAAGATATGAAAAAGAGATGGGTGATTGTTAGCCTTGCACTTGCTTTCTTTATTTTTTCTATGGCTGTGGCCTCTTTTGCTGATATAAATTTGTATAAAGTTTATCCAAATCTTCCTGTTGCCCAAGATTTTTTATTTAACTATACTCCTTTCATAAATATTCTATGGCTTGCAGATATAATTCTTATCCTTTCAGTAGTTTCATTTTTGTTTTTTATGTTCTCTAAAAAGAGAATAAAGAACTTTCCTTTTTATGCTGTCGTTATCGGAATTTATAATCTGCTAAGAGCCGCATTCATTTACTTAACCCCTCTAGGAAATCCCCACCCCATTCCCGGTCTGAATTTAGCTTTCCTGCCTAATGGAGGAATGTTTCCAAGCGGGCATATCGGAACAGTGTTACTTTTCTTTTTATTTGCACTAAAAGACAAATCCAAAAATTGGAAGATTTATTTCTTGATTCTTTTGATAATAGAAGTTGCATCTATGATTTTGAGTAGAGGGCATTATAGTATTGATTTAATTGGTGCGCTTTTCATTGCATTTGCAGTTTGGAAAATTACAGAAGAACATTTCAAGAAAAACCTTGTTCTCAGATAAACCCAAAATTTAATAATCCTTATTCTGCTTCTATTTTTATGCTAGAACGTCTTGGAGAAGTATTGAAAAAAGCCACAAACAGAATAACAAATGCAATTTTTCTCGATAAGAATGTAGTAGACTCTATATTAAGAGACCTGCAAAGAGCATTGATTGAAGCTGACGTGAATATTCATTTGGTTAAAGAATTAAGCGATAAACTAAAGAAAATCGCTTTTGATGAAAGGATTAAAGGAATAGATAAAAAAGAGCACCTCATAAAAGCTCTTCATGATGAACTTCTCGGCTTGCTTGGAGAATACAAACAATTAACGCTCGGAAAAGAAAATAGAATTCTGCTTTTAGGATTGTATGGTGCAGGTAAAACTACTACTTCTGCAAAGATTGGAAATTATTTTGCAAAAAGAGGAAAGAAAGTTGCATTGATTGGACTAGATGTTCACCGTCCAGCAGCATCAGAGCAATTGCAGCAGCTCGCTGAAAAGAACAATCTATCGTATTTTATTGACAAAGATGAAAAGAATGCCGTAAAAATCTGGAAAAAATTGGAGAAAGAAAAAAAACTCGAGAAATTCGATTTGATAATTGTCGATACAGCAGGAAGGCATACGCTGGATGATGAATTAATTAAGGAATTAAAAGCTTTAAACAAAGAAATTGCTCCAACAGAAACAATTCTTGTAATGCCTGCAGATATAGGGCAGGCAGCCAAGCAGCAGGCTTCGCAATTCAAGGAAGCAATCAATATCTCAGGAGTAATAATCACAAGAATGGATTCTACAGCAAAAGGAGGCGGAGCTTTGACTGCATGTGCAGAAACAAAAGCCCCCGTCTATTTTATAGCAACAGGAGAAAAGATAAATGATATTGAAGAATTCAATCCCGAATCTTTCTTATCGAGACTTCTTGGAATGGGAGATTTGGAAGCGCTCATTGAGAAAGTTCGTTCCGTAACGGATGAAGGAAAGCAAAATCAGATTCAGAAAAGATTAGAAGAAGGAAAATTAACTTTAAGCGATATTATTGAACAGACTAAGTCTATGAATTCCCTTGGTGGCTTTGATAAAATAAAATCAATGATTCCAGGATTGTCAAATGCAAAAATTCCTGAAGGCATGATGGAAAATCAGCAGCAGAAGATTGCAAAATGGGAGCATATTTTAAAATCAATGACGCTTCAAGAAAGAGAGAATCCTGAATTGATAAGAAAAGAAACTTCAAGGATAGCAAGAATTGCCAAAGGTGCGGGTGTAAATACAAGTGATGTACGTTCATTGTTAAAACAATATGATGCTTTAAGCAGCATGATAAAAGAGTCTGCAGATTTTTCAGGAGGAATAAATCAAAAGCAATTGCAGAAGATGATGAAGAAATTCGGAAAGAAAGGAAGGAGAATTTAAAATGAAGATTATACGGGACCTAAAATATAGAATACTTCTTACTATTTTCATAATTGCATTAATATGCTCGATTCTTCTCTCAGTTATCCCCCTGCCACTTATTTGCACACAGCTTGAAGGTTGCAATACAGTTCAAACATCAGTTTATGCCAAAACCTTTGGAATAGAAAACAGTTATTTTGGAATTATAATATTCAGCTTAATGTCTCTTATGGTTTATTCTCATATCAGAAAGCCTCATAAACATAAAAAATCAATAATCAATCTGGGAGTATTTTTTGGAGCGATGATTTCATTCTATTTCCTTTATTTGCAAAAATTTGTTCTTCATGCTTTCTGCAAATATTGTCTTGTAGTTGATTTCGGAATGGTCGTATCTTTCATCGTCATGAATGTTCCATGGAAAAGAAGAGAGATTGAAATAGAAAAAAATAAAATTGTATTGAAGTAATAATGTCAGAAATTCTTAGTCAGGGCGCAGAGGCAATAATAACTCAGCAAGGCAAAGAAGTAACAAAAAAGAGAATCGAGAAGTCATACCGATTAAAAGAGCTTGATGAAAAGATAAGAAAACTTCGCACACGAAATGAAGCCAAGCTTCTTGAGCGGGCTTCAAAAGTAATTTCTGTCCCGCAGGTTCTGAAAGTTAACGAAAACAAGAAAGAAATAATCATGCAGGCAATTGAAGGAAAAAGACTTTCCGGCAATCTTGATAAATTTTCTTCAAAAAAACAAAAAGAAATATGTGAGAAAATCGGGGAGAACATTGCAAAACTTCATGAAGCAAATATTATACATGGTGATTTGACTACCTCAAACATGATTCTGCATGTTGATGAAAATAATTTGGAAGATATTTATTTCATAGACTTCGGTTTGGGCTTCATAAGTCCAAAAGTTGAAGATAAAGCAGTTGATTTGCATCTTATTCGAGAAGCATTTGAAGCAGGATTCGCAAACAAAGGAGAAACAATGTTTAATTCTGTAAAATAAGGCTATTCGAAGAATTACAAAGATGCCAATAGAATTTTGGAAAGATTCAATATAGTATAGAAAAGAGGAAGATACAAGCAGGGCTCATAATTTAGAATATTTTATCCAATGACCTTCAGAGATAACTTCTATTTTCCCATCGTCATATAATACTCCGGAGTTATCATCTAGGGCATACAAATCTCCAACCAAATTTTTTGAAAGTTCTCTTAAATTCTTATCTCTAATTTTTGGGAAATAAGGCGAATTCAAATGAGGCCTGATTTGAAAATTTATATAACCTAATCCATTCGGCGGATTTTCTGTTTCATCTCCATACAAACGCTCAGACTTCCCCTGTATCTCTTTGCTCAGTACAAGACTTCCGGCACTAATTCCGACATAAGCTCTTCTTTTTAGTAATCTTGGAAATTCATTAGCTAATCCAGATTTCAAAATCCAATTCATCAAATAAGCAGTATCTCCTCCGCCAACAAGAATTACATTTGCTCTCTCCAACTCCGGCAACCATTCTTTTTTATCCAAAGAAATATCGGCTACTTCAACATGGCCTAGTTTTCTGCATTCATTTAGATTTTCATTAAGCCAATCCTTATCTCCACCATTTTCATTTGCAGCAGTAGGAATAAAAGCAATTTTTATTTCCGTTTTGACTAATTTCCTTAAAGCGTTCTCAAGACTTTTATTGGTTATTCCTGCAGAAGTCAAAAGAAGTTTCATAAAAGAAACAAGAGATAATTTGTTATAAAATTAACTATAGCCCCACCAGGATTCGAACCTGGGTCACAAGCTTTCTTTGACTCTCACAAGGAGAGGTTAGTATAGGGAGAAACTTGGTTCTCCTCAGCTTCAAAGGCTTGCATACTTGACCGCTGTACTATGGGGCTGTAATAAAACAAAAAAGAGTTTATTTATAAGAATTCCTATTATCTAATCTTTGAAAACACTTTCGTAAAATAGTTCCCGGTTTACATCCTGTCTTTTTGGGACAATTTTGAGAAAGCGTTCAAAGAATGTTGGCGTGTACTTTTCCCCAATTATCACGCCTGCAAGTTTTCTATATTCCTTGCTTCCCTTCGACTTTGGGTCATAAGCAAAAGCGGGTGTAAATTTGGAAACAGATTTCACGACATTGATGTCATCGGGTATGACTGCTAAAATAGGAACTTCTGCAGTTTTCTCAATATCATCAAGAGATAATTCAAAGGGCTTGTTGTAAACCTTGTTTAAAATCAAACCATCTATTTTCATTCCTCTTGTTTTTGCATCTTTTATTGCTTTAACAGTCATAGTAAGAGTCGGATAATCAGGAGTCGTTACAATAATAAGTTCATCAGAAGCCAGCATCACGGCTAGAGTCTCATCATTCAAGGCAGGAGATGAGTCAACAAGTACGACATCATATCTATCTTTCAGCAATTTTATTTTGTCTTTAAATTTGAAGAGATTTAATTTGCTCCTGAAAAAAATAGATGCGGGAATTAAATCGAAATTAAATTCGTCCATCGGCATTATCGCATCTTCAATATTCTGGTCGCTGTTTAAAACATGATGGATTGTTACTTCCGGTTCAATTATATTGAGACTGACCCCTAAATTTGGGGCAGAAAAGTTTCCGTCTATCAACAAAACTCTTCTTCCTAAATCTGCAATAGCCGAACCTAAAGAAAGCACTACTGAAGTCTTACCAACGCCTCCTTTTAGACTCAAGATTCCTATAACCTTGCCCATTATTGAATTATCAAAATTAAATTTAAATATCTTTACAAATTCATAGCAAGGTTTAAAAAACGATTTTGCAACATACTAAGATGCCAAAAAAGTCAAAAGAAGCAGAGAATAAAACAGAAGAAACAGAGAAAAAAGAATCTGTTAAAAAGCTTACTGCAGAAGAATATGAAAAGAAAGTAGTAGAATTGGCAAAAGAAGGCTTGACCTCGGAGAAAATTGGCGAAGCATTAAGGAAAAAAGGAATTCATCCTTCAGAGCACAGTATAAAAATTTCTAAGATATTAAGAAAACATGGCTTATATTCAAGTCCTGATTTAAAGAATATTCAGACAAAATTAGACAACTTAGACAAGCATTTTCAAACGAACAAGCAGGATAAAAAAGCAAAGAAAGATAGGGAAAAAATTTATGGTAATTTCAGAAAGCTCAAGGGATATTTTGGACTGAATAAGTGAGCTTATTGATAAAGAGGTCAGAATGATAAATGAATTATTAACTAACAGTTTGAGCGACAGTATTGTGCAACTTGCAGAAAAATTTTTGAAAACTCCAAAAGAAAAAGAAGTCCAGATAATAAGTCATTTTGACACGGATGGGATAACTGCTGCATCAATTATAATAAAATGCCTAAAGAGATTGGATAGAAAATTCAATACATTGATTGTTAAATCTCTTTCTCCAGAAATTATATCTAAGCTTCCAGTAAATAGAATTCTTTTCTTTCTTGATTTAAGTTCAAACTCATTAGAATATTTAAAGAATCTTAATCAGGAAATCTTCATAATTGACCATCATGAAATTACCCAAAAAGTTCCCGAAAATATTTCCATTGTAAATTCTCAGCTGCATGAAAAAAAAGAGGAAATCAGCAGTTCAGGCTTATGCTACCTCTTTGCTAAAAGAATAGACGCTCAAAATAAAGATTTGAGCTCATTAGCTATTATCGGAATGATTGGGGACTCTGTTCCGCATATTGACATTTCCAATAATGAGATAACTAAAGATGCAGATATTGTAATTAAGAAAGGTTTGCTTCTTTATCCTTCCACTCGCCCACTGAACAACGTGCTTGAATTTAGTTCAGAGCCTTATATTCCGTCAGTAACCGGAAATAGGGAGGGAGTATTCCAATTGTTGAAAGAAATTGGATTTGAAAGGCAGAATGGACAATACAAAAGTCTTATTGAATTAAATGAAGAAGAGATGACTAAGATGGTTACTGCAGTCCTTCTTAGGCGTTTGGAAAGAAATAATGAAAATTTAATTGGAAATATTTTTTTGGTAAAGCATTTTAATCAGCTGGAAGACGCGCGGGAAATGAGCGCAAAAATAAATGCTTGCAGTAGATTAGGTGAGCCATACGTTTCGATATTATACTGCCTCGAAAATTCCAAGGCCAAAAAACAAGTTGAAAAGTTGTATGCAAAATATAAGCAGATGATAATCAGCGGATTAAATTCTGTTGGAAGCATAGAGCAGATAAAAGGAAACGGATATCTAATCTTAAATGCAAAATCACAGATTAATGATGTTTTGATTAGTGTGATTGCAACAATCCTCTCAAAATCATCGCTCTACGAACCGGGAACAGTTATAGTCGCCTTATCCTATGCAGATAACAATCAAATAAAAGTTTCTGCAAGAACAGTCGGTGGAGGAAGAAGTGTAAGGGAAATTTTGGAGAGAGCCACATCAGAAGTGGGGGGAGAATTTGGAGGGCACAAATATGCTGCAGGATGCACTTTTCCTATTTCTAAAGAACAGGAGTTTATTGATAAGTTAAAGAAAGACCTAGAAATTGAATTGGTAAAGATATAGAAGAAACCTTTAAAACTCGCATGTCTGTTTCTAAATTATGGAATTTGAAGAAGGGGACATTGTCTTATGCACTGTTGAAAGAATAGAAGGAACAAATGTATTTGTAAGCATAGAAGGAAATGGCGAGGGAAGCATTATGACAAGTGAAATCGCTCCGGGGAGAATAAGAAATCTAAGGGATTACGTCGTTCCAAAAAAGAAAATTGTATGCAAAATTTTGAGAGTTTCTGGGAATAGAATTGATTTGTCTTTGCGAAGAGTTACTCAAAAAGAACAGAAAGAAGTTCTTGAACAATACAAAGCAGAAAGAAGTTATATCAGCATTCTGAAAAGCATATTGGGGGATAAAACCGAAGAGATTATTAAGATTATTACAACTAAAGAACGATTATCTGATTTCTTGGAAGAAGCAAAAAAAGATTCAAAGAGGTTGGAAGAAATTGCCGGAAAAGAAAATGCCAAAAAGATTTTGGATATTATAGGAGTTCAAAAAGAAAAGAATTACAATGTCAAGAGAGAGGTATTGCTTAAGTCTCTTAAACCAAATGGAGCAGATTTGATAAGAGAAGTCTTAGGAAAAATATCAAATGCTGAAGTTAAATATATCTCTGCAGGCCATTATTCAATAAAAACAGAATCAAAAGACATTAAAAATGCAGATAATATTCTGAAGGCAATAATTTCTGAAATAGAAAAATATGCAAAAAAACAGGGAATGGAATTTGATATTATAGAAAAATGAAATTGAAAAAATGTAAATCCTGCAGATCTTATACACTAAAAGAAGAATGCACTTCCTGCAAGATTAAAACTTCTGATGCTCATTATAAATTTATTCAAAGATCTAAATCAAAGTCGCCTGTTTAGGAGCAAGTAAAACTTCGCCATAAACTCCATCATATCCTGGTTTGACTTTCAATTTTCCTTCCCGTCCGAGCATAATCAGTTCAATCAGAGCTTCATTCACCTTTTCTCTATGCAAATCCTCTTTTTTGACATTAAGTAATATATTGAATTCATTTTTGAATTTTAAAATAAGTTCATTATAAATTGTCCAGGCCTTTTTTGATGCCATCGTTGTTTTGTATGAAAAAGCAATTAATTCATGAAGAGGGATCAATTTGTAATAAGACCTAGAATTAGGAGGAATAAATCCTGCTTCCTCTTTTGCAATTTGCTCAACTCGGTAATCAACGCCAATTGTTAATTTCTTTCCGCAAATTGGACAGATGCCATTAAGCTTTTTTGTCTCCGCTGGAGAACATGAAAAATTGCAATTCCTGTGCCCATCATAATGATACTTGCCATATTCAGGAGGGGTTTCAATTGTCCCCTTTAAACCATTGCCGGTTATAATCGCCTTCATTATATTATCATAACTCAATTCATCAAATTCAAAAATAGTGCATTCTCTTCCAATACGCCAAGGCCAAAAGGAATGTGCATCAGAAAAGCTCACAACATTCACCTTCTCTTTGAATCTCCAGAGCATTGCAGGGTCCGCACTCATTCCAGATTCAATAGCATGAATATTTTTTGCTTGCTCGCCAAAGCACTCTTCAATAGAATCAAAACCCGAATCGCTTCCGTATAATCCAAACCAAGGAGTCATGCAATGAGCAGGAATGATTTCAATTTTTTCACTTATCTCTTTTAACTCTTTGACTAGCAATTCTCCAGTTATTCCAAAAATGGGTCTTCCATCATAATCCAAACGTCCCTTGCTTCCAAGATAAGAAACAATTCTATCAGCAATTTCAGTATTAGGAGCAAAAATCAGCAGGTGGACTGCCCTTCTTTTTCCACCTTTGGAAAACATCAGGCTTACTTCAGTTTGCCAGATAAAAGGAAATCCTGTTGCACTCCATAAAATTCCCTTATCATCTTCTTTCAATTTCTCTTTAATTTCTATATTCCATTTCGGATGCTGAAAATCACCAGTTCCAAGAAGATTTATTCCCTTGATTCTTGCATACTCTTCCAGCTTATCAAATGTAATGTCTTTTGAAGTAGCTCTTGCAAATCGTGAATGAATCTGTAAATCCGCAATGATTTCCATTATGCAAAACTCCTGTTTGGTATCCGCAGTGAAACGAGGACATAGAAAAATTTCCTATTTTTCATAACAGGCAAAAAGAAAATTGTTTTAAATAATTTTATATAAAAACTTATAAATAAGATTTCCAGAATTCTAAAATGGAAAGAACATTGGTGCTGATAAAACCAGATGGTATACTAAGGGGTATTGTCGGTGAAATAATACAGAGATTTGAAAAAGTCGGAATGAAGATTGTCGCAATTAAAATGATTAGAGCTCAAAGAGAAATCTTGGAAAAGCATTATTTTAAGGATGAAAAATGGTTAAAAGATAAAGGGGAACTTTACAAGAAAAAACTAAATCTCCCAAG
Organism: Candidatus Woesearchaeota archaeon; assembly: GCA_964544395.1. Taxonomy (GTDB): domain Archaea; phylum Nanobdellota; class Nanobdellia; order Pacearchaeales; family GW2011-AR1; genus JAKLIN01. Next base: position 36,768 of record CAZJAO010000004.1, on the reverse strand, counting down.
TGATACAGACCCAATAAAAGTTGGGGGAGGAATTGTGGAAAGTTTGATTGAAGATATGCAGATTTCTCCAATAATCGCAATAGTCCTTGAAGGCCATAATGCGGTTCACACTGTAAAGAAACTAACAGGCCCCACTAATATTGATGAAGCCCCTCCAGGAACTATCCGGGGAGATTTCTCACATGATACTTTTGAATTAGCAAATAAATCCAATCGGCCAAACTTAACAATAATTCATACAACGGACAATAAAGATGATGCGCCAAAAGAAATTGAATTCTGGTTTTCTTCAGAAGAAATAAACTCTTATACAAAACCAGAAGAATCGGTGCATTATCGGAAAGGAAAATAATTTTTAGAAATTCCGTAACTGTTCTTGTATAAAATAACTTAAAAACCCCGTCTTATATAATTGATTATTAGCCCTTATAGTTCAATGGATAGAACGCGACCTTGCGGAGGTTGTAATCGGGGTTCGAGTCCTCGTAAGGGTATTATTTTTCCTCGTCCCTTACGCCTGCTTCTGTAACATAGTACACAGTTTCATTATCCGGCAAATTAGGAGAATCAATTAACTTTGCAACTCTTGAACCTTGCTTTCCTCTTCTAAGATACATTCTATAAGTTGAAGCATGTCCAACAATATTTCCGCCGATTGCAACAGTTGGGTCTCCAAACATCTGTGCGGGATTTGACATAACCTGATTCGTTACATAAACTGCAAGATTATGTTGTTCTGCAAGTTTCATCAAATTGTGAATATATCTGTTTAATTTTTGCTGCCTGTCCGCAAGCTGTCCTCTTCCGGAATATTCAGCTCTAAAATGTGCAGTCAGAGAATCAATAATCATTAATTTAATCGGCTCGCCTTCTTTTATCATTTCAGTAATTCTATCAAGGAGAAGAATCTGATGATCAGAGTTGAAAGCTCTTGCAACTAAAATATTTTTCAGGACACTATCTGGATTCGCTCCAATGCCTTCTGCAATCTGTTTTATTCTTGCAGGCCTAAAAGTTCCCTCAGTATCAATAAAAACGCACTTGCCATTCACGCCGCCCTTTTCCGGAGGCAATTGCACATTTACTGCAAGAGTCAATCCAAGTTGAGTCTTACCGCTTCCAAATGCCCCGAATGCTTCTGTAATGGACCTGCTCTCTATCCCTCTTCCACCTAGAAGATCATTAAGATTCTTGCTTCCAGTTGTAATATAATTCACAGAACTTCTCTTTTCTGCATATTCAGTTCCGCTCATGAAACCAAGATTGAGCATTTTTCTTGCAGCTTGAATCGCTTTTCTCGCAACAGCGGGACTTATTCCAGACAGATCTCCCAATTCAGTAGGATTCATTACAGCAAGAGACATCATATCATAAACCCCGGCAGATTCAAGCTTTGCTGCAACAGCAGGACCGATTCCAGGCAAATCAGTTAATTGAGGTTCCTTATCATCATTCTTCTTTTTTTTCTTTTCTCCATTTTCTTCAATATCTTCAGCAAGTCTCTCCACCACTTCTTCTTCATCCATGAAGTCTAAAACTATAAGCGCTTTATAAAGATTATTTGGTTAGCAGATATATCTTAGAATATATTCAAAACTTTCGTGGAAAGAACAAACAAATCAATAATTAAAACTGAAATGAAAAGCATGAGGTCAATTTTTCCGCCTGTTTTGAATTTCCCCGCATAAGTCTTCCTCAGAGGATAGAAGGGCCTGATTCCTTGAATAGTAAAGCTGTCTGCAAATAAATGCAGGCTGTATCCTAAGAAAAGAGGAAATGCAATCACCGGAATAAACAGGACAAAAAAGAAAGTAAATAAGAGAAGGAAAGTAAAACTATGCAAGAATCCCCTATGCCCGAAAAGAAATTGAATGGGCCTGAAAATCTTTCTCTTTCCAATAATTGAAGAATCAGAATCTATATCTGGCAAAACTGCAGCAATCAAAGTTACAATAACAAAAACTATTTTATTTTGCACAGAAGAGAGGAAGATTAATACAAAAAGAGCAGTTATGACTAAATGTGTTCTTATGAGCATTTCATTAGTTCTTCTTTTCTAAATCTTGAATAAGATTGTCTAAGTCTATCTCCTCTATTTTATCAATATTCAATTCAAGATTATTAAAAAATTTATTGGTTCTTATATCCCCGAAGAAAAGCATTTCCTTTCCAAGCAATTCTTGCCTCTGCAAAAAGATTTTTTCTTCATCGCTTTTTTCCCAGTCTAAAATTCCAAGCATGGGAAAATTGTTTGAGAATACAACTGCCCTTATCGTTTCTGTTCCATCATCCAAAACAAGATTAATCAGAGCCCTTCTTTGGGGAACAACTCTTCCATGCTGTTCGCATAAAAAGCCATCTGCTTCTTGAATAACCTTCTTTCGGCATTCGGGACAAATATCAAAAGTTCTAGGTCCGAAGGACTGAACAATAAAGGCTCTTAGTTTTGCGCTGTCAGAATTTTTTACTTCAATAATTTTCTTTTCTTTGGAAATCTTTCCTTCAACAATTACTCCTTTCATTTCGTCATTTATGATTTTGACGTCTGAGAAACTTCCAAGATGAACTTCATTATCTCTCATGCTTCCATTCCCGATTTCTATTACTCTTCCTTCGACAATTTCATCTCTCTCAATTAATGCAATATGATTCACATCCCAAAAAACTACTTTGATATTTGAAGTCTCATCAGCAATGACAATATTTGCAACTTTACTTTCTTTTCCATTTCTCACAAAAGTCCTGACGGGAAATCTATTGATGACTTTTCCTATAACATTTACTTTCCTCATTCCAGGAAGAAGTTCTCCAATTTTGAGCTTTTCATTATCAAAAGAAATCCCTAGTTCAGCAGCGATAACTTGTGCTGCTCCTTCCTTGCTAATCAATCCGGATAATTTTGCTCTCTTGGCTTCAACTCTCCTTTCTATCTCCTCTTTTGCAACACCCGAAGAACGGGATATTCTTTCAACTATGTTCTCGTAATTTCCTATCATAGGATACAAAAGAAAATTTTATTTTTTAAGTATTGTGATACTTAAAGGAGGGGTTAGCGTAAAGGGAAACATGGTGCCCCTCGGTTTGAAAAGGTTTATAAAAACCATGTTCTCCAAAAGAGTATGGGAACAGTTTCAGTAAGAATGAAGATAATGCCGGAATCTCCTTCATCAAATCTAAAGGAAATAGAAAATAAGGCGAAGATGCTCATTGATAAAGATAAGGGAATAAACCCTCATTTTGCAGAAGAGCCAATTGCATTTGGCTTGAAAGCGGTAATCGCATCATTTGAGTGGCCCGAAGAAAAAGATTTGGATGAAATAGAGGCAAAAATGGGACAAATTGCAGAGGTTAAATCTGCAGAAGTAACAGACATAAGAAGAGCAATTGGATAATCACATAAATCTAAATAATTATAAAATAAGTTCTCATTCTATTAAGATGGATTCACATGAAGCAGAAAAGATAAAGAAGCAACTTCTCAGTAACATAGAAACAAATTTTCCAAAAGACAAGGCCGATATTCTGAAAAGGCAAATAATGTCTATGGGCGATGAACAATTGGAACAATTCTTGGAAAAATCCAATCCCCCTAATGAATGCCTTTTTTGTTCAATTGCAGCAGATAAAGTGCAAAGCTACAAAATAGATGAAAGTGATTCTGCAATGGCAATTTTGGAGATAAATCCAGTATCAAGAGGGCACGCTCTTATTCTTTCAAAAAAACATCTTCCATTTGAAGAATTTCCAGAGAATATTCCTTCGTTTGCAAAATCGGTTGCGGAAAAAATAAAGGAAAGATTAAAACCGAAAGATGTGGAGATTGCTTCAGTTGACTTTGGAGGGCATGGAATAATAAATCTGATTCCGGTTTACAAAGATGAAAGCATTAACTCAAAAAAATACAGAGCATCAAAGGAAGAACTTGAAGAAGTAACAAAAATTCTCAAAGAGCCGAAAGAAATAAAGAAAGAAAAAATCAGGAAGGAAAGAGTTTCAAAACCAAAAGTCTTAAAGGAAAAAGTATCTTGGTTACCAAAGAGAATTCCATAAACCGGTATTAATCAAATAAAAATAAATCAGTAGGAGAAAGCCAATAAGAAAAACCGGTCCGAAAGCTATTCCTTTTTTTATCAAAACATATTCGTTTTTCTTTTTAAGAAGATTGATGTCTTCTTGAGTCAGACCGCCCCAATTTGCTTTTATAGATTTATTTCCCACCTTCACATCGCGATATAGCCAATCCCCTTCCATTAAATCTTTAGGGCTTATTCTCTTTCTCATCGTTTCATCAACCGATTTTGTATAAAGATATAGTAAAGGAAGAATGAAAATTATGATTCCCAAATATAATAGCAATCCATTAAAAATAATTCCCCCAACCATTATCAATATTCCCAGAGCCATTATAATGATAGTAAATTTCAAATTCGTCCTGTAAGCATTTTTAAACTCCTTCTTGAAATTTTTATGATTCTTGAATGCAAAATAAGTGCTTGCCAAAATGCTATAAGCAGAACCTGAAACTAAAAATAAAAATAAGAAAGAGATTGCAATTTCAAGATTCGTTAAAAAATTGGTTGAAAAAGACAGTATTGGACCAAGAGCAATCATGAGTTTTGCATCTCCACCTGCAAATGCCCGGCCGTAGTATAATCCAGTTCCAAGAGCAAAGAAAATTGCTGTCCCAATCAGCCCTTGATAAAAAAAACTGAAATTTCCTGCAGAAAATAAAGAATAGAAAAATCTAAAACCCAAAGCAAAGATTATCAAAGAAAAATTTAGCCAGTTGGGAATTTCAGTTGTTCTTACATCAGATATTGCTGCAAATAAAATCCAGATAAATGCAAGTGCTAAAAGGAAAATCACCTCAATCATAAAAGAATCAGCAGTTATTTGTTTAAATTACTTGCTGATGATTCTTCGATTTCCACCTGCCTTATAGGGATGTTTTTTCTTCTCTCTCTTTTTATTCTTACTCTTATTTCTTTTTTCAGGAAAAGTATAATCTGACATTTTAGAATTATGTTTATGGGCAGGTAATGCTCTGTACAGTATCTCCAATCAAAACCTGAAGTGTCTTTCCAGAATTGGCTGCGCACTGGCTGTTGCTCAAATCAGCAATTGTTTTATACTGCTTGTTGGTATTATCAAAGAAGAGAATATTGCTACATGGAATCGCGGTGCATGGAGTTATTCCATATTGAGTCTGCTTTTGAGCGAGATAATTGCATGTTGAGTTTCTGATTGTAGTAGTACCAGAATTTAAGTCAAATGTTCTCGAGCAAAAATCGTAAACACTTGCTGTAGAACATGCAGAAAGGCATTGTGTCGAAACAGTATTTATATTGCTTTGAGAAACATAAGGAATAATTTTGTTCCAGCCTATTGTGAAACCGATAACAAGAACTACAAGAATTATTACACCTAAAATAATGAGAATTATCGTGCTGGTGCTTAATTCTTGACCTCTCTTATTCATTCTTTGATTAAGTTTAATTTGTTTATAAAACTTTTTATTTACTTAGATCGTATATGTATTTCACCGAGACAATCGTATTAGAATTGCTGCTTATAAATCCAAAAACACCAGGATCTCCTTTTTGTTCGGTATTAAAAATTAATTGATTGCCTTGCAATTGTGCACCAATATCATTTGCAGCTTGTTGCGGAGATAATCCCGAATTAATATAGAAATAATAATTTTCTACTTGTGCTGACAAATTTTCAAAAACACCAACATTAACAAAACCTGTCTGAATTGTTTGATTATATAGAAGAAAAGTTACAATTGCAATTGTGCAGATAGCAAAAACTCCAATTACTAATATTGTTATTGAAACATCTCCTCTTTTGTTTATTGTGGCCATGGTAATGCTGTAAATTGAACAAATTTATTATTGCCTACATTAATCGAATAGAAAACAAATCCTGGCTCAAATACTTTATGAGAAATTGCTCCGGAGTTAAAATAATCGTTATCCTGTCCAAGAACCCCCAAATATAGTCTATCACGATAAAATCCGCTATAGAAATTAAGAAATATCTGCTTGGCAAGATTTCCATTGAAACTATTCAATTGCCCTTCGGCACTAATTGTGGTATAAATCGGGATCCCATTGGTGCCTTTTGTCAATAAATATGCGGTCAGAGATTTATCTGCAAATATATCTGCCCCCAACGGTTGAGGAAGATTTTTTGTATGTCCCATAAGGGAAGCTATAAAGAGCGTGACTATGAGTATAACGAAAATTATCAAAGTCGCAACTATCCATGTTGTTGTCTCTGCTATTTGTGCTCTTTTGTTTTGATTAAACATTTTTTTCAGTTTTGCCTACGAGAGTTAAAATTTGGATAACATATTGATTTCCACTCTTATCAAGGGCATAAATGTTTCTTTGCTGCTGCTCCGTATTTGCAGTTGAAGAAGCGATAGCTACCGCCCCCCTTGATGTTAATTCTTGTATGAAAGTGTCCCAAGGAAATTGTGTTCCCGGGTCAACCTTGTAACTTGAAGTCTGATAATGTCCGACGATGTGTGCCCGGTCTAAAGGAATATTATACCTTGAGGAAATGTCTGAAACCAGATTTATAAGAGATTTTATTTGCGTATCAGGGTAAGGCTCATTCCCTAAATTAACTAGTTCTATTCCGATGGATTTTACATTAAATTCCAAACAGCAAAATTCATTCGGAGGCGGATTGCTCAACTTTTGGCAGCTTGTCGCAATTAGACCATTTGAGTCAGTACAGGTTGCAGAACAAATAGGCCATTGAGTTTTTGATCGTGTGTCGTAACATCCAGCATCTTGTGCAATAGTACTTTCTGGAACAAGTGCATTAGCATATTGTGCAGGAGCAAACTGATTAACATTATCTGGAGAAATAATCGTTCCATCTCTATCAATAATATAATGTATGCTCAAATCTGCAGTCGATATTGCTTGGATTGCCCCAAGAGCCGTTGGCCCTTCAGTATCATGAATTACAATAGTGTTAACATTTCTTTTATTCAAATTCAGGCCCAAAAATCCAGTTGAGGGAGTTATAAGTTCCCAGGCAGTCTTCAAATTTATGTTTCCCGCAGACACAGTTAACACTTGATTGCCAATATTGCTCGAAATAGAACTATCCGACTCACCATAAGATTGCTGCTGTGCATTAGAATTAAATTTGTAAACCACCACTTGAGCATAATATTGGGTATTAGTTTTCCAGTCCGAAAAATCTTCCGTACTGAAATTCAAATGGCAATCCTGAAGAAAATTATTTTGAAAGTCAGGTAAGAAAGCTTGGTCAATAATATATCCTTTATTTGTCAAGCAATTTGCAATTTGATTGCCCAAAAGACTGCCTTCAATATTTCGCGCATCAAAAGGAGAACCATAAAATAGATACGCCATATAAACCACCGCACCAGCCACGATGAAGATTATTACAAACCAATAAACAGTAAGTATTTGGTCTGCACCTTTCTTTTTGGATAAGGGATTGGTTCTAACCATTGTAATCACCTATAAAGAACAGATATTGATTGCCGGTTTTATCGAGATAATGATTTGAAATCTTTATGTCATTAAAGAAAGAATAGGAATACCCCCCCTGTTCGCTTAGCTTTACAGTTACAACATTTTGGGAAATAGTTACAATGCTGTCATTCACATTATTTTTTCCGAGGTTTTGTTCAGCAGTGGATATTGCATCTGCCATATTTAGGTTAATCATCATCCCCGGTTTGGCAGAATCAAGAACGAGAGCGATTTCTTTTGCATACTTTTCTTCAAGAACTCCTGCACTTCCGGATTTCGAAATTAAAAAAAAGATTAGAATTGCAATAAAAATGAGATTGAGAATTATGAAAATAATATTTTCTAGAAGTAATGTGATGCCCCTCTTATTCATCATGAAAAAAGAATATTATAGAGATTAATAAATGTTAAGATGCTGTCGTAACAAAATCAGCACATTGCAACTGTGAAGACACCTGATTAATCGGTAAATAAGTAGGATAAATTTGATAGGTATTTCCAAGTAAGCCTCCGGCAAATCCTTGAATAAATCCAGTTAAAATTCCATATTGTGTATTTGTTATAAGATTATTATTAAGAGTACTGCTTACTACTTTATTTGTGACCCCATTTTTTGCTTCAAGTGAACTTACATCACTAACACCGAAAAGATAATTCAGGTACGTTTGACTGCTATCCTTGTGTGTGTTCATTAAATAATTATAAAAATCACTATAAGTTATGCCATAATTTTTGCTTAAGATTTTGTCATCAAATTCAATCGTTGAACATAAAGCGCAGGTAGTTTTTGTAAGCACAGATTTTTCTGCCAATCCAAGATAATTTGCATTTCCTTCACCAAATGTGAACCAGCAATTAGACATTTGGTCTGCTATGGCTTTCATTATTTCATCTTTGTTTGTAGCATCAACATTTACAGTGGTTGTGGGATTAAGATTTGCACAGGTTCCTCCGCCTGAAATGCAAATATAATCAGTTTTGCAGGTTAATCCCCCAACAAGTCCTGCACTTTTTGATTTAAGCACAACCGAATTGTGGCAGATTTCATCATTAGTCGTTCCGCCAAGATTCAACCTGAGAAGAAAATATAAGATTACAATAAAACTTACAATTAAAACTATTATCATTACAATTTGCTCGGTAGTCATCTCTCCTTTTTTGTTCATTAGATTAACCCAAATTTTCTAAACATAAAATATAATCCTGCGAATACAATAACAAAAAATACCACCCAGATTAAATATTTTATCAAAGTTTCAAAATCCATCAGGTGCTTTTCGAAATAGTTTTAGTTTGTTGATTGATTGAAAGAAGCAAAGGAGGATTTGAAATTTCTATGCTATTTGTTTGCCAGGTTACTATAAATGTCGCATCTCCAACCAGAGAGAAGTCAGATTGCTGGCAGATCCCAGAAGTGTCACAAGCTGTCTGCGGCTGATGAACCGAGCCAGCTGGTTTTATGCATAAGCAGATACAATTTATCCACTTATTCGTAGTGCACATTTTTGGCATCACGGGGGAAGAAGTAAAAGAAGATAAAAGCCACCCGCTAGGATTGTAAATGTTAGCTTGAGTTGCCCCTGAATTTATTTGGCTGATTAAATCAGTAAGAGAACTTTTTGCATTTGTCAAATCTTTATTTTGTGTAAAGTTATTGTATAAATAAACGATGAATAAAATAAGAAAAAGAATTGCTATTATTGCAATAATAATTTTTACTGTTTCTTCACCCAACAAAAATCCGCGTTTATTTTTTATCAATGGAAGTGCGGAACCTCCGGTTCTGCGTTTGTTCATTTTCCAATTAAAGATAGGATTATTTTAGACGCATTTCCTCCAAATCCGCTAAAGAAACTTATTACCTGATTTCTGAAAAAGAAATACAAGGCAAGAATAACTGCAACAACTACAATTACACCAAGAATAATTTTTATTAGTTCCGAAATTGTAAGCTCAGACATTTATCCTCCGAAAATCCCTTTAATTTTATCTATCAAAGAAAAGCCTTGTCCCTTTATAATAAAGATTGTTATCATGAGAATGACAAGGATAGCAATTCCAATAAGGAGCCATGGAAGATATTCTGAGATGATTCCTCTCTTATTATTCATTTTAAAATAAAAAGAGTTTTATTAATAAATGTTTTCCGAGTATGCGGGAGTAGTTCTATTAGCTTGTTCCCAGGCCGCCAAGTACAAGTGACGATAAAAGGAACAATGCTAGAGTAGAAATTAATGCAACTACAAAATAAAGAGTGATTCCTCTCTTGAGATTCTTGCCCGTAGTATTAGCTTTCTCAAGTTTATCTACTCCAGACTCAATTGTTACCAGAGTTCCGGTAAGGATAAATATAATCTCCACGAGATAAACTCCAATTGCGATTTGCAAATAATAAGGGGGAATCATATTTGTCAAATCAAATAAGGAGAGTATGTCTCCAATATTTCCAAGTCCTGTAGCAGCGGCGCTTCCTCCTGCGGCAGTAGCCAAATTCAATTTCGTTAATATTGTAGTTATCATAGCTGCAAGTCCGACAACAACTCCTGCAAGAAGGGGTGCAAGGAAAGTCATGTTGCTTTTCATATCTGAAATTATCTCTGCAAGCAAATCTCTCAGCCTATCTCCTATCTTTTGAATATTCTTCACGTATTCAGAAATGCTCATAATGCTAATTGCAGCAATTTTCAATCCTTTCTTTGCTGCTTCTACAAGTATTCTCATGCTTGTAGCTATCAGGTCTGAGGGGTAAGAATTTATTGCTCCGCGTGTTGGATCAAAAATAGCATTCTCAACACTCATTCCACCTTGCTGAATATTATAATTAACTTTCTTGAAAAAATCAGAGGTCTTCAATCCAGTCGTAGATTCTGCAACTCTCCCAAAAACTAATTCTGGAGGAGTTCCGTTGCCGATTCGGTTTCCAAGTTGGAATAAGGAATTATTAAATTCTGCTTCAAGTTCTTTTGTATTGTCTCTTTCCTTGATAAGATTTTTTGTTTTCTCTTTGTATGCCATTGAAAAGAATAAAGCAAGTCCCAACGGAACAAATAAACTAAGTATCAAAGCTCCAGCACCAAAGGGTCCTTTTATACCGCTTGTTGAAGGAATAAAGCCAAAGAAACCATTATTTCCAAAAATGCCCAAACCTAATTGCGCAAAAGTCGGATCTAATGGCAATCCTAAAAGTTGCGGCAAAGGCGTGAAACCCCATATCAAAGGCAAAAATCCAAGGATGAAAAGAGGAAGGCATATGAGAAACGCTTTGTAATATGGTTTCTTGCTTTTGTATTCACCATAAAGGGGATTTCTTTCAAGCAAGCTTGTATCTCCATAACCGCCCGGTCTTAATAGTAAATATTTATTCATCAGGAAAAATGCAAGAAAAGGAATAATCAAATCGTATAAAATAAAAACGTCGGTCGCATTAAGCAAATTCCCAACCATCAAGGATGCAAGAGGGAGCAATGCCATTCCCAAAACAGGCAAAGTTGTTCCGAGCATGTAGGTGCTTTGAATGGGACTTCGGACATCATGAACAAATTTCAGCATCTTGTCATAAACACCATCTAAAATTACTTGCAATGCTTTTTCAAGAGTTGTAACTCTGGTCGTGTCATCTGGTTCAAACAAACTGCTTTCAATTAAGTGAAATGATTCTATAAATTCCGGAGAATAATCTCTCCAGCCATCAAGGTAATAATCGAGACTGTCCTTAATTGTTGAGAACTTTCCAATTTCAACATCATAAAATATTTTTTTGAAATCTAATGCAAGGGGATATTGCAGATGTTCAGATGCAAAGGAAATGGCTCTTTCAAGATTAGAGGTATGTCTCATGTAGACTACTAAATACAAAATTGCGGGCACCATTTGCGAAGATGCTTTCAATCTCCACTGATTAGCAAATCTCTCTGGAAAGCCGCTGATATAATTATACAAAAACAGGGATGAAACAACTAGCATGATAAAAAAGAGAACCGGCACGTTTCCGGTGAAAACATAAACAGAAACCGTGATAAAAAGTCCAATTATAAAAACAAAGAAAAAAGTTACTGCGCTTAAAGTCACGGCCTGCCATGGTTCAATGTCAAGATGAGCAATTTCAATATTTCTCTTAACTTTTAATTCATCTTTCTGAGAAATTTTTAACTTGAGTATATTACCGATGCTATGACACAACTTTTCATATCGTACCCATGCAGGAGCCATTTCTTCTTTGAACGTGGAATAGGCTTGGCTGTATCCACTATTATTCTGAACCGTAGTAGTATTAATCTGACTTTCGATTTTGTTGCCGTATTTCTTTAGAATTTCATTAACATCTGGCGGAATTGGGGGCTGTTGATAAGGAGGCATATTAATTTTCTCTTTTTTATAAAAAGAGTTTATTAATTAATAAAACTTTCACTTCCTCTTTGTTCTAAAGTAGAAGAATGTAAACATGCATCCCACTAAAAATAAACAAAGTCCAATCCATTTGTTGTTTGTAGCTGCAGGACCTACAACCGAACCAGTCCATTTTAATGAAATTGAAAGCAAGGCTGCTGCAAGGCTGATGATTGAAAGATATGCCCATAATCTCTGAGGCACAGTCTCAAAGGAGCTTCTTTTCTCAAGCGAGCTTCTCAAGGGTAAACCTTGAGCTTGTCTCTTCTCGGAGATTAGCCCATTTATCTTGTTTCTAACCCTCTCTGAGTCTGCTGAACTGTAAGCATAACCATATTTGTTAGCTTCCAAGTAATCATCTTGTGCTCCAATAAAATCATGTGCTTTTCTTCGCAAATCTCCAGCATCTTCATACATCTTGCCTATTCTCTCTGGGTTTATTGAAGAAGATCCTTTCAAGTGTTTACTCTTCAGAAGTAAAGCTTCATCTTCAAGAGGTTTTGCTTTTCTTGCATATGAAGTGTTAAGCTCTTCCCAACTTTTTGTTTTCATTTTGTAGAATGCTTCTATCTTAAATTTTAACAGATAATTCAACTTTAAAAAATTATCATAATTTCTTTTTCTTTATTTCCTGATTAAGCCATTTCTGCCAAGCAGGAAAAACTCTGTTTGAAAGCGGTAGACCGATTTCTTCTCGGACAGTATCAGAAATTGAATGGAATTCTTGGTTTGCAGAAACATTAAAAGCTGCTTCCAGCAATTCAGGTCTTCCGGTTTTTTCTGCAGTCTTTACAATTTCTTCTTTTATTTTTGCTCTTAATAAAATATTATCATAAACAGCATCCCAATTTCCTGCCCACCCTCTAACGTTCTCTGCAACAGCTTTGATAACCTCGCTATCCCCATTAATCAAATCTTCGCTGGGTTCAAGAGTATCTTTTTCAACATTGTATTTTACCAAATCGCTGAAACCATTTTCTTCAAGAGGATCTTTCTGCCAGTGTTTCCTGACCTCTGTAATCTGCAAAAGTCTCTTCCATGAATGAAGGCCATCAGGAGATTTAATGGGGTTTGCAACAGCAATAATATCTGTCGCTTTGAAACTAGTTGCAGGAACTTCTAAGTCATTTACAACTCTGTCGAAAACAGCATATGGTGAAGCGCCGTGAATTGTTCCTGCTACAGTATTTGCCAAAGCACCAACTCTCATTGCTTCATACAGAGCTTTTGCTTCAGCACTTCTTACTTCACCAATAATTAAACTGCTGTCCCCTAATCTCAGACTTGTTCTAATTCCATCTTCAGCAGAGATTTCATTGGTGGTTTTCAACAATGCTGAACGAACTTTCATTTGCAGAATATCATAATTAAGTTTCTTCAGAGATTCAAAAGGCAATTCAAGCGTATCTTCAACAACAATTATTCTTGTTCTAGGTAAAATCTCAAGCATCAAAGCTCCAAGCAAAGAGGTTTTTCCAGAACTTCTAGTTCCTGCAATTAAAATAGTTCTTCCCCCATCAACTAGAAAGCTCATTAATCCAGCAGAAAGGGGATTCATCATCTTATTTTTAATAAATAATGAAAAGGTCCATGGCTCTTCTCTATGTCTTCTGATTGCATAAGCAAGTCCATTGGGAGAAAGAGGTTGTTGTACAATGGCAATTCTTGCACTTATCTTGTCAATTTCCAATTGAGTATCAAGAACAGGATTTGCTTCATCTAATGGTCGCCCTGAAATTATTCTGAATTTTGCCGCCCAGGAGTCTACATCTTCCTGACTAGGGAGAATATTTGTATAACATTCATCATAAACTTCATGTCTGAGGAAAATGCTAGTTGTTGGAATTGGCGCATTAAGAACAATATCTTGAATATTTTTATCTTGCAATAAAACCTCAATCAACCCAAACCCAATAGTATGTCTTACTAGAATCTTGGATAATTTGTTTAAATCAGAATAATTAAGATTTATGCCTTTTGTCTGAGCTAAGTCTTGAAGTAAATCTTTTGCGATATTAAAGAAAACTTGCCTTGTTCTTTCGGTATCTGTAAATTCTTCCGCTTTTGGCTGATGTTCGATAAGCACATTCTTTGCAAGATTAAGAAGCAGATTCTGTTCTTCATCAAGAACATTCTCAGGGGGCAGTAAATGATAAAGGAGTTTTGATTCGTTTCTTTTTCTCAATATAGTAACTACCGATTTGTCATAATCATCGCCTGAAATTTCATATTGATTAACTATCTCCACATCCTGCGGAATTTCAGAAACAAGTCGCGTAAAAGTAAAATTAGGAATTACATCCGGTTCAAAAATTCTATGATATATTTCTCTATCACCTTTTTGATAATCTGGAAGAAAATTCAAGAGTCCTTGTATCAGTTTCGTGCCCTGTAGCATGGTAAAAACTTTTTCAATCAACCTTATGTAATTGCTTTGGTCTGACTTATATTGGGGGCTAAGCTTCTCTAGAAAAATTCTCGCTTCAACAAAAATATTTCTTAAATTAAGATAGGAAGCCACGGGGTCTCTCTTTAGAGAGTAAAGAATAGAAAATATCTCGTTATATCTCTGAGTAAAAAATTGGTCAAAGCCAGTCACAAGTTTTTCCTTTGATAAAATTCTTTCCTGCCTTATCAAGTAAACATATAATTGAGAAATTTCAAGAAGAAGCGATGTTTCATGAAAATCATAATTGTAATTTTTCTGCTGAACAAAAACAATTCTCGAAACATTAGGATTTTCTATCAAAGCGTCAATAGTTCTTTCCATAACTTCAGGAGAATCAGCGATGCTTGGAACAAAAGGAGCCCCCATGTAATTTACATATAGAACATCTTCACCCCCTTCTCTTTGGGTCTCGTAAGAATAAAGTGCAGCTCCCTCTTTAAATTGCATTCTCTAATAAATCGTTATTGGTTTAAAATTTTTTGTGTACTCCAAAGAAGGAAAACAATTTTAAACTCTTCATACTTGTCCATACAATGGCAGGGGAACAGGCAAATTATCCAAATTCTTATAATGTTGATCCTAATCTAAGATTGAGGGATTTGGAAGAAAAACAGCGTGTTTTGAAAAATCAGATTCTTTTGATTGGGAAAAATTTAATTGATATTAAGGAGAAAAATACGCGGGATATTTTGGAAATAAAAAAGGACTTGGACATCATCAAAACAGATATTGAAAGATTGGCTTCATTTATTGACACGGCTGGCGAAGAATTTTCAAAATTTGCGAGAAAAGACGATGTTGAAATTCTTGCTAAACAGATGAGAATGTTTCAGCCATTCGGGAGCAAAAAATAATGGGAACAATAGACCAAGTAACGCAAATGAGACAGAAGAATATGTCTGATCAAGAAATTATTTCCGAACTTAGAAAACAAAATATTTCTCCAAGAGAGATAAATGAAGCGCTAAATCATGCACAGATAAAAAATGCAGTTTCAGATGTTCAAGGCGATGAAGCTCCTATGCCTCAAGGAGAGCAACAGTATGGGGATTATGATCCGCAAGCTCAAGATCAGGGAGGATACGATCAAAGTCAGGTTTATACTCCACAGCCGCAACAGCAAGCGTATTATCCTCAACAGCAGCAACAGCAAAGTTATCCGGATTATGGGCAGCAGCAAGGCTATTATCCTCAGCAGCAGATGACTACAAACACGGACACTATTGTTGAGGTATCAGAACAAGTTTTTGACGAAAAAATTTCAGGCATATCAAAGAAAGTTGATTCAATTGACGAATTCAAAGTTCTTACTCAGGCAAGAATGGAACATTTAAATGAAAGATTGAAAAGAATAGAAACGATAATTGACAGACTACAAGCATCAATCTTGGAAAAAATTGGTTCTTACGGAAGCAATTTGGACAGTATAAAAAAAGAAATGTCCATGATGCAGGATTCTTTCAGCAAAACAATGGGTTCTATGAACAATTCAAGTGGAAGAAATAGCTCCTCACGTTTATCCGTTCCTGAAGAAGATGAAGATGCAACAATAACCCAAGAAGAGCCAGAAGAACAGCAAGTAGAAAAAATTTCTAAAAAGAAAAAATAATTTTATTGTGGGGGTTTTGCCCAATATGGTTCAAAGGAGATAGGACTTCTTTCTTTCTTCTTGTTTGATGCGGCAATTACTATACCGACTATAACAACTGCAACAACTACGGTGAGTATTGTGCCCGCACTATTTCCAAGATTATTCTGTATCCAAGTGCCGAAATCAATTCCAGAGCTCTGCACTATTACTACAACCGCAACTATTGCTGCAACTACAAATAATGAGATCGTTATCCAAGGTTTAGTTGGGTCTGAAAATAAGCCAACAATAATCATGATAACTAAAAGGATAGATAGTCCAATTCCCATGCTGGGGAAAATCTGCGAGAAAAATTGAGGAACGGTTGGTACACTCAATGCCATCAAACCAACTGCAAGAGCAATTATTGCAGTTACGGCTTTATTCTCTTTGAATAAACCCATTCTTGAAAGAATTCCGAAAACCAAAGCGAATATTAAAAGAAATGGAAGTGCATAGGTAAAAAATTGGGCAGCAGCAAGAGAATTGAGTAAATCCCCGATTCCTCCACTCAAAAAAGTCGTATCTAAAATACCACCAATCATTTTATCAGATTAGAATATTTTTCTTTAAATATGTTTCTAATAAATTTACTTTTTTCCTCTGTTCCCTATTCCAATTACCAAAGCCAGAGCAATTCCGATTAAAACAACGAAGATGAGATTAGTCCAGAAAGGTTGGCTCCAGACCTGGTTGAACAAAAGATTTGTGATGCTTCCGTTTCCGCCACTGAAAGGAATTCCAAAGGCCCAGATTACTCCGATTATAACTGCGATAAAAAGAGCAACCATAATAATAGTTCTCATTCCTCCGGGTTTGCTGAATAGTGAACTTTCACCGCCGCTTACAAATCCCCATAAAAGCATAGTCACAAAGATAATAACAAGACCTATAGCAAGGAATAAAACAAGATTATTTACGACAGAGGAATAATTAAATGCAGCAATAAAAATGAAACCAAGAATTAGGGAGATTAATGCATTCAATAGACCGGAAGCTCCTTCTCCCAAAACTTTTGTTTTTTGTAAAATTGCAAAAGCGACTAGCCATATGAGAAAAAATGGCAGAATAAATGCAGTAAAAATGGTATTCTGTAAAAAGATTGCGCTTGCCATATTTATTTAAGCAAGATCTTCTGAGGCCTCTTCAAAGTCTGATTCAGGTGCGCTTGGCAATGCAGAAGAGCTTATTATTAAAACGTCGCCGATGGATTTAACGAATTGGTTTGGAATGATGACTCCTCTTGCTCCGCCAATCAGTGAAGCAACTCCTCCGCCAACTCTGATTCTCCAACCGTCTACTTTGTTTTCAAAAATATTGGCTTCTTCAACCTCTCCAAAGTATTCACCTGAGTCTGTGTAAACTCTAAGACCTAAAACTTCGGTGATTCTTTTGACTCTCATGGAATTATTTTGTTTAAATTATTTAAATACTTTTCCGTTGTCTATTTGTTAGTTTCAGATAACAACAAGTTCCAGTTTCCACAAATAACTTTATAAAAATTGGAATATTTCAGAAAGCATGTTCAACAAAAAAGAGATTCTTATTATTCTAATAACGTCGGTTGTAATTGCATTTTCAACAAGTTTATTTTTAAACGGATATGTTGCATTTCTTTGGACGCTTCTCGCAGTCTTTTGTGTTATTGTAATAAATGTTCTGGCAAAAAAGCTGACCGGATTTTTCCTTGAAACAGAAACAGAAATAAAATTCTGGGAAATTGAAGGATACGGAATAAGAAAAAGAAAACATTTCAAGAAACCTTTTGCAATCGGAGCAGTTCTTCCTTTAATTTCAAAAATAATTCTCTTCCCAATTAACGGTTTGGCTTGGATGGCTTCGCTTATGTTTGAAGTCAAGCCTCGATCATATCGTGCAGCTAGAAGACACGGATTGTATACATTCTCTGAAATGACTGAAGAGCATATTGGTTACATAGCCGCTGCAGGAATTTTCATGAATCTGGTATTCGCTGTTATCGGATATCTTATTGGATTTAACGAATTTGCAAGATTAGGTATTTATTACGCATTCTTCAACATGATCCCAATATCACATCTTGACGGAAACAAAATATTCTTTGGTAATATTATCCTTTGGAGTTTCTTGGCTTGTCTTGTTGTAGCCGGACTATTCTCGATTATATTCATAGTCTAATCATGGATTTTCTAAAAGAAATCTCGCCACGAGATTATCAGCAAAAAATTTTTGAAACATGTAAAGAAAAGAATTGTCTAGTTGTGCTTCCAACGGGGCTTGGAAAGACTTTGATTGCATTAATGCTGGCTATTGACCGAAGTCAGAAATTTCCCGGAGAAAAAATTCTTTTTCTTGCTCCTACAAAACCATTGGCGGAACAACACCTTGTTTTTTTCAACAAGCATCTTCCAGAATTATTTGGTGATTTGCAATTATTTACGGGAAATGTTACAGCAGAAAAAAGAAGAGAAATATGGAAAACCGCAGATATAATCTTCTCAACACCTCAATGCATTGCAAACGATTTGAAAAATCACCTATATGATTTAAAGAATGTCTGCTTGCTCGTTGAAGATGAAGCTCACCGATGCCTTAAGAATTATGATTATAACTATATTGCAAGTACTTATATAAAAAACTCCATTCATCCGAGAATCCTGGGATTGACCGCTTCTCCAGGAAGTGATAATCAGAAAATAAAAGAGATTTGTAGGAATCTTTCTATAGAAGAAGTCGAATTACGAACAAGGGATTCTCCAGATATAATACCCAACGTTCAAGAATTGGAATTTGAAAAAGTTGAACTGGAGCTCCCTCCAGAATTTCAGGAAATAAGAGGAATTATGAAAAGCATCCATGATTTATACATCGATGAATTGAAAGCTCGAAGTTTATTGTACGAAGTTCCGACTAAAGTAAATCTGATAAAGCTTCAGGCCAAACTCGGTCATATGCTTTCTAGGGGAAATCAGAATTTCAATTTATTCAAAGGGATGTCTGCATGTGCGAATGCAATCAAACTCCAGCACGCATTAGAATTGCTTGAAACACAAACATTAGTGGGATTCAATAATTATCTTAAAGATTTGCTGGATCAATCTGCAAAGCTAAAAAGCAAGGCTGTCCAGCAGCTGGTCAAGAGACCCGATTTCAATTTAGCATTTGTAAAATCAAATTACCTTATTGCAAGAAACATGGAACATCCAAAAATTGCAGTGCTTACAGATATTATTGAAAACGAACTTCAGAGCGATGTTCCCCTGAAAGCAATTGTTTTTTCACAATATAGGGATACCGCAGTTATAATCTCAAAGAGTTTGAATAAACTCCCCGGAATAAAAGCAAAGATTTTTGTTGGACAATTAAAAAAGAAAGATACGGGGTTAAGCCAAAAAGAACAGAAACAAACAATTGATGATTTCGCAGCGGGAGATTCAAATGTTTTATGTGCTACATCCATCGGAGAGGAAGGACTTGATATCCCAGAAGTTAACTTGGTGGTATTCTACGAACCAGTTGCATCTGCAATAAGAGCAATCCAGAGAGCGGGAAGAACTGCTCGTCTGAAAAAAGGAAAATTAATAGTTCTTATTACAAAAAAGACCCGTGATGAATCATTTTATTATGTATCAAGAAGCAAGGAGAGGAAAATGCGTTCTGCAATAAGCGATATTAAAAGAGATTTGTCAAATGGAACTTTAGATTTCCAAAAGACTCTTGATGATAGAATATCACAAGAATCTTTATAAAAAATAATTTCTATGAAGTGAGACATGGCTAGAATTATTGAAAGAGGTTTGTCTTTTGATGATGTTCTCATTATTCCAAAATATAACAAGATAGCATCAAGAAGAGATGTAGAGCTGAAAACCAGAGTTACAAGAAATTATTCCATTGACATTCCGATTATTGCAGCAAATATGGACACAATTTGTGAATCAAAAATGGCCATTGCCCTCGGAAAACTTGGTGGCCTTGGAGTCCTTCATCGATTTATGACAATTGAAGAACAAGCAAAACAAGTCAAGGAAATCAGAGAGCAGGGGTTAATTGCTGCAGCATCTATCGGAGTAAAGGACGTAAAGGAAAGGGTAGACGCGCTTGTTAATGCAGGAGTAAATATTCTCGTTATTGATATCGCACACGGACATTCAAAATATGCTGGAAAAACACTTGATTATCTAAAAGAAAATTATCCTAATATTGATGTAATGGCAGGGAATATAGCAACAAAAGATGCTGCTGAATATTTCTTGAGCAAAGGTGCTGATGCTGTTAAAGTCGGAATTGGACCGGGCTCTTTGTGCACGACAAGATTAATGGCGGGGGCAGGAATTCCCCAATTGACTGCAATAATGGACGTCTATGAAGCCACTAAAGGCGAAATTCCAATTTGTGCTGATGGGGGAATAAAAAAACCGGCAGATGTTGTTAAGGCTCTTGGCGCAGGTGCAGATACTATAATGTCTGGCTATCTTTTTTCGGGAACAGATGAGAGTCCGGGGGAAATAATTGTAAAGAACGGAAAAATGTTCAAAATGTATCGTGGTTCTGCAAGTTATGATGTTTCTGTAAAAAAGGCCGAATTGGATGGCGAAGAAGATAAGGAAATTATAAGCGTGGAGGGCGAACAGACCCTCTCCCCTTACAAGGGTTCGATTTCTCCGATTATAAAAAAATATGTGGGTGCCTTGTCCTCTGGAATGACTTATCTCGGAGCAAAAAGCATGAAGAATATCATAGGAAAAGCAGATTTTATCGAAATAACAAACTCTGGAATAGAAGAGAGTAAAGCCAATGGTGTTTTGCATGAATAAAAAAAACTTTTAAATTAATTAATTCTAAATAAAGAATGAAGCCAATATTGGGTATATTTTCAAAAGTCCGTGAGAAAAAAGAAAAGAAACCAAAAGTGATTATGGATTATAGGGAGAAAAATTCATTAGTTTACTCACAGCTTATTGAATTGGGTATTGAAGTCGAAATAAAAGAATTGAAAGTAGCAGACTATATTGTTAATGATGTAGCGATTGAAAGAAAAACTGTTCAAGATTTCATTTCTTCCATGTTAAACAAAAGGCTCACAAATCAGTTGCAGGGGTTGCAGCAGTATAAAAATCGCATTTTAATAATAGAGGGAATAGACGAACATGAACTATACGCTAAGGGGGTTCCAGATACCGGAATTCACCCAAATGCAATAAGGGGTTTTTTGTTGTCCATAATTCTCAGTTACAAAACTCCGATAATTTTCACAAAAGATTCAGAGGATACTGCGAGATTTATTTCCGTTTTGTCTAAAAGGCAAAAAAAAGAATTATCGTTGAACGTATCTAAAAAGAATTTGAATAAAAAAGAAAGAATGCAGTTTATTCTCGAGGGGTTTCCGGGCATTGGTCCCAAAACAGCAAAAAAATTGCTTTCACATTTCAAAACATTGAGGGAATTATTCAGTGCTTCAATAGAAGAACTAACAGAAATAATCGGTAAAAGGGCCGAGGTCTTTAGACTTCTCGAAGAGCATTACTAAGCCTACTAGTTAATTCTTCTTTGTGAAAATCTGCTATCCACATATAATGCCTAAATTTGTCTTCGGATAATTCCTCTAAGAAACTAAAGACTGTTTTCTCACAAATCATAACCTGCCTTAATACTCCTTCCTTATTTCCGTTAATCCCATATTTATTTACTAAATTTGATCTTATTTGCTCTTTCTCAGATTCAAGTCGGGTATAGCCCCCGTGATTACATCGCCACGAACATTGTCTCAGATATTGTTCTTGTAAAAACTCTGTGAAGTCCATTATACAAAACCTTCCGTTTTGTATTTTGGGCAAATTTCCTGTTTGTTCATTAAAGTATAATTAGAAAAAAGTCATTTTAAACAAAAGTGAAGTTGGAAATGATTTTTGGAGTGCAAAAGACATATAAAACTAGAGATTCTTTTTTGATTATATTCTTTAGATTAATTCGCTTAATATTTTAGCTCCAAGTTTTACGGTAAGATTTCCTATATCTTTATCCGGATTAATTTCCACCAAATCAACTGCCTTGAGATTTTTTATTCTGTTTATCCTCTGAACAAGATAAATAAATTCACGGGAGGTCAAACCTGCGGGTTCTGTATATCCTGTGCCGGGTGCGAATGCAGGGTCAATAACATCAATGTCTAAGGAAACATATAATTCATTTCCCTGGGAGAACTCCGTGATAGAATCTCCTGCCCCCTGCAAATCATCAAGAATTTGATTCATTGAAATTATCTTAATCTTATTTTCTTTAAGAAAAGTTATCTCATTTTGGTCAGAATTTCTGACTCCAATGAGAAGTATGTTTTCTGTCGGAAACCCCGATTCAATTAAACTTCTCAGCCAATCTTCATGAGTAGGATAATCCTTATGAGCAGGTTCCATACAATCTGGATGCGCATCAAAAACAAGTAGAAATGGCTTCTTCTTTTCTTTCTTGCAATAATCAAAAAAAGATTTTGTAAGAGAATAACTTATAGAATGGTCTCCACCAATAAAAATCGTTCTTGGTTTTTCCTGAAAAATTTCAGAGGAATTTTTGTAAACTAATTTATTTGTAATCTCAAGATTTGAATTGTCAAGATGTATTTCTTCCAAGTCCAATAGTTTTGTGTTAATAGGTTTATTTTCCTCATTGGAATAGATTTCATTGAGGGATTTCAGTATTGCGTTTCCCGCTTTCTCACACCCTTTCGTTTTTCCAAGTCCATTGATTCCCGGAACTTTAACAACAAACATTTTATTTGGGAACCAATGCAAAAAAACTGAAATTCTTCATAGCCTTTTTTGCAAGTTCTTTTACATCATCTAATTTAACTTGGGAAATATTTTCTTCGAATTTGTAAAAGTCCTCCGCATTTCCGTGAATTTCGCTGCTTAGAAGATTAACCATTTGTTCTTGAGAATCCTCCATAGAAATTTGATAGTTTCCGATTAATTTCTTTTTGATTATTTTTAGCTCTTTATCTTCAAGACTTTTCGATACTTTTTCAAATTCATCCAGGATTAATTTCTTGATTTTTTCGACATTATCCTTCATTGTTCCGACATAGATGTAATTATATGCAAAAGTTTTGTTTATGTTAGCCTCGCCCCTTACAGCATAAGCCAGATTTCTTTTCTCCCTTATTTCGCTGAAAAGTCTTGAAGACATTCCATCAGCCATTAAGGAATTCAGGACAATTGCAGCATAACTTCTTTTATCCTCCGCTGCGGGGACGTGGTATGCAAAAACTAAATTTGCCTGGTCTACTCCCTCTCTTTCATCAATTTTAACTTCATTCAAAGAATTAAATTTCATTTGGGGTATATTTCCCTTGTCCGAACCAAAATTCTTTTCAGCAAATTGGACAATCTCATCAAAATTAGCATCTCCGACAACACATAAAATCAGATTATTGGATTTGTAAAGTTCCTTGAATTTTGCAGTCATTTTTTCTCTTGTTATTGAATTCATGCTATCAAAAGTTCCCGCCAGGTTTATTTTCATGGTCCCATCATAAAGAGCTTTTTGAATTTCATCCATGACGTACATTCTTGGACTATCATGATACATTTTAATTTCTTCAAATATAACTTTTCTTTCTTTGTCAAATTCTTCTTGGTCAAAGAGGGGATTCTTTACCATGTCGCTCAAGACATCAAGGGCAATTTTAATATGCTGACTGGGCATTTTGCACCAATAAGCAACAATTTCTTCTGAAGTAAAACCATTTAATTCACCACCATTATTTTCTATTTCTTCCGCAATTCTTTTGGAATTTCTTGTTGGCGTCCCTTTGTAAAGCATATGCTCAATAAAATGAGATATTCCCTTCTCCTTAGGATCTTCATTTACTCCGCCTGCTTTAACAGCGAAAGCCACACTAACAACCGGAATTTCTCTTCTTTCAAATAAGACAGTCATTCCATTTTTCAAAATCTTTCTTTGAAATTTCATTTCTTGAGATAATAATCAGTCTTTTTAAAATTTTATTTGCCCTTGAAAACAATATATCTTTCTCCGCCAAATTCGAAATCATCTGTAATTTGCCAATTTTCTTTGATAAAATCAAGGATCCATTTTCTATTTGCATAAAATTTTGTCCTTTTCATCCATGATTCCGTAGCAAAACTTATCACAATTTTATCGGCAAGGGGTGCAATTTCAGGCAATAACTTTTTTGTATAATCTCTCTCAAATTTTTCCAAAGAGTCAATAACCTTAAACAGGAAAATTACCCTCGGTTTGGTTGCCTCTTTTATGATTTCTTTAATCTTATCCATTTCAAATAAGCTGGCATGAAACATTTTTCCGGGAATTTTTTCTCGGCTAAAATAATCATTTACAATCTGAACAATTTGTCCAATAGCTTCAACTCCAACATAATCTACTTTTTTCTCAAGTTGATTAAGATAATCATAACTTAAGCCATTAACACCCGCACCCAAATCAATTATGCTTAATTTTTTGGGCATGTCCGAAAGAATTCTTTCATAAATTTTCCCATAATGATTATATCTTTCTCGGGTAGAGAGATGTTTCATCAATATTTCATCTGCAGATTTATTTTTTAACCCCAGCAGTTTTTTTCCTGAAAATCCAGAGAAGACTTTTCTTAGCAAATCTCTTGTAAATTTTACTTTTTCTTCGTCAGAATAGTTGTCATTATCAAATTTTTCAAATGCCCTCTGGACATCTTTTTCAGGGAGCTGGGAAAATTCTTTTTTCCATTTAATTTTCTCAATTATTTCAACTTTTTCCATTAAAATTTAAGATTCATGAAGTTTAAAAATTATAAGAGTATCTAGATACCATGCCAATCAATGCAGGTCCAGAGTACGCTGCTGCCGAAAAGAAATATTTTGCAGCACAGACATTGGAAGAAAGAATAGTCGGTTTGGAAGAAATGATAAGAACTGCCCCAAAGCACAAATCAAGTGAGAACTTTGTTGCAGAATTAAAAAAAAGGCTCATAAAACTTAAGGAAAAGCAGGAAAAAGATAAAGTAAAAAAAGGAGGGAGTAGAGTTGGAATAAAAAAAGAGGACATGCAATTAGTAATTATTGGATTTGCAAATTCAGGTAAATCTTCTCTTCTTAATACCTTAACAAATGTTAAATCGGCAGTTGGAGATTACGCTTTCACAACTAAGAAACCAATGGTAGGGATTATGGATTATTATGGAACGAAAATTCAGGTAATAGAAATCCCTGCAATAGAATCGGAATATTATGACCGAGGCCTAGTGAACAATGCGGATTTAATACTGATTATGATTACAAATTTAGAAGAGATAAATAAAATAAAAAAGATTCTTGATAAAGCGAGGGGAAAACAAATTATTATTTTTAATAAAATTGATTCATTTAACGAAAATGAAATAAGAAGGGCTAAAGCCACTCTTCAAAGCAAGAGGTATAATTTTGTTTTAATTTCTTCTAAAAATAAAGAAAATCTTGACGAATTAAAAAACAAAATCTTTCAGAGCTTTGGCAAGATTAGAGTTTATACTAAAGAGCCCGGAAAAGAAACGGACAGAGATAAGCCTGTGATCCTCTTTCCAGATGCCTCGGTAAATGAGGTTGCAAAAAAAGTTTTGAGGGGATTTTCAAATAAGATAAAAGAGATAAAAATCTGGGGACCTTCGAGCAAATTCCCGGGACAAAAAGTGGGACTAAAGCATAAGCTGAAGGATTTGGATGTTGTGGAATTCAAGACTGGATAATCTTTTAAAGGATAATCTATTCTAATAAAAATGAATGAAATTTCAAATATCTTAGAACAGAAAGAGAAAGTTGAATGGGAAGGTAGACCAAAAGCAAGTGCTTATTTTGCTTCTAATTTTATTACACTAACATTAATAGCAGGAGCGATTATTTTAGCTATTTGGTTTAGTCAATATGGAAGATTGTGGTTAATCGCGGTCGGAGGATTATGGATTATTCTGATTATTATTACTATTTTAAGGTATAATGTTATTTATTATGTAATCACAAATAAAAGAATCGTATTTCAGAAGGGGATTATAGGAAGGGACTTTAAGTCTTTGGATTACGATCAAATACAAAATGTGTCTGCAAGTGTAGGAATATTAGGGGTAGTTTTTAAAACAGGGAATATAAGAATATTTACTGGAGAGATAGAAACGGTTTCAGGAGGAACTGCAAATAATCAAACATATTCTACTCGTTCTAAATATGATGTGATGTTTAATATTTCTAATGTTTATTCTATATTAAAGAATATTCAGACACATTTATCTAAAAGAAAAGAAGACTTATATGCGGGACGAACTTAAGATAATTATTTGAAATTTTTTCTTATTGGTGCAATAATTTTTTCCAATTCTTCAGTTATGCAATTCTTCAAATCAAGCGGATGAATTCCGCCTTTAGAGTATAATTTTTCTAGTTCGGGATAATCTTTTATTTTAAGATTCCCGCCGAATTTTTCGGGGCGTTTAATATTCAGCTCATCGATAGTGGGAAAAACAATCAATTTTGCAATTTGTAGAACAGGATTTTCTTTTATGTCTTTTGGAGGGCAGTATGCTTCTCCGATGGTCTTTTTTATTTCATTATAGGAATCTGTTACAGAAATACCACTTCCCGAAATAGATTTGGACATTTTTTGTCCGGGTCCTTTTAAAGAAGTTATCAAAGGTGTGTGTAAGGCAATAAAATTATGCTCTATGGTTGAGGCCATATCTTTTCCAAGCATGTGAACTTTTCTTTGTTCCATTCCGCCGAGTGCAACATCAATTTTAAGATGCTTAATATCAACAACTTGCATTAAAGGGTACCACAATTGTGAAATTGTTGCATTATCAAAATCTCTTGCAATTTCCTGCATGCTTCTTAATCCTCTATTAATTGTCAAGTTCTGGGCAAGTTTCATTACATCAACTTGGTAATCTTTTGTAAATTCAAAATCACTTCCAAGAACAACTTCAGCTTTAATCCCAATCGCTTTTATTGTCTTCTTCCAATTTTCAACTTCCTTCTTTATTTCTTCTTCACTTCCTTTTCGGTTTAAGAGCGCATGAATATCTGCAAGGAGAATTACAAGATCAAACCCTGCTCTTTGCAAATCAAGTAATTTCATAATTGTAACAAAATGTCCAAGGTGCATAGGCCCATTTGGTTCATAACCACAATAAACTCTTGGTTTCTTCTTCTTATGAATTAACTCTTTTAATGCATCCATAGAAACAATTTCTTCTGTATTCCTTCGAATTAATTCTATCTTATCTTCCGTATTCATATTATAGGCAAACAAATATAATTATTAAATGTTTTTCTAAGGGATACTCATAGATCTGATACGGTTCATGCTGCTCGGCATATTTGCAGGTACATTTACTGGACTTGCGCCAGGAGTTCACATAAATCTTGTTGGGGCAATTTTAATTGGTTTCTCGGGATTTATTGGATTATTAATCCTAATCACGTCGACCTTCACTGGAATTTATTGTAACTCTTTCAACATTAGAAAAACAAACAGATGGGTTGTTTGTTAATTCCAACAATTTTATTGTATCTTCTATAAAACAAAAGATTTATTTATCTCTTCTTCATTATTTATTTGCAAAGGAGGTGAAACATGGCAACTGAAAAAGAGATGAACCAGTCAGAATTTGAAAAGATTGCAAAAGATCTTACTGCTTATGCTGAAAATATAAGAGCGAGACAAGACCAGAAACAAACTGCAATCAATGATTTTGGCAAGGAGCGTAAGAGGTATCAAGGGGGAAAGATATCGAAGAAGGCTCTTGCTGCATCAGTGCCACGAGTTCGAAAGGAGCTTCAAAGACTCAATAAGGATATCCGAAAAAATATCCAGAACCTTAACAGAATAGCTGCAAGGACGAGATCATTTGCTTCGCGTCAGGCTCCAAAAAATTTCAGAGTGTCTTTATCTGGAATCTCCGGTACGGCAAAGAAGAAGGTACATCATAAAAAAGCAACACATCACGTGCACCATCACAGAAAGAAGAAATAAAGAAACCATTTTATTTTTTTTATTTTTTTAATTTAAATTTTTCCAAGAAGATTAGAACCACTGCTTCAAACTTTCCTGCTTCTCTGGTTCTCTTCCAAAAACAGCATCAACATATCTCTTAACTAATTCAAGATTCTGCTTTAGATAAGGGGAGAGGTGATATTTTTCAGCCAGGTCTAATGCAGGATCAAGATATTTCTTTATTCCCCCTTCATTAACTGTGAAGATTAATTTTCCACGACATTTTGGACATCTACCAGTCAATGGCGGACGCCTTACTATTTCATTGCAAGCAACGCATCTAAAGGTTTGTGTGGAAAATTTTCTAAGATTACCTCTTAAATCTTTGATGAAATGTCTTTCGATAACCAACCTTACAGTATCAGAAGTATCTGCAGCCCTAATTTTCTCAACCAAGCCCATTTGATGCTGGACTTTTTCTTGCATAGTTCCTAAGAGCTTATAAGAGGAACATAAAACTCCGTCATTGAAATTTGTAGTATCATGTGTAAAGTTCAATCCGACAAAAGGATCCCGATCCTCTTTTAATGCAAGCTTAACATTAGGAATTTTAATTTCAGATGAATGTTTTCTTTCTTCAGCTGCACGATATAAAGCAAGAGGGTATTCAAAATTTTCGACCATTTCAAAGTCGAGAATTTGGTCGTCAACTTCTCCGGCATTTATTTTTCCGTTTAAAACCAAGGGGGCATCTTGTGTTCCGCCTCTATGGCTTGGAAGGAATTCTCTCGAAAAATTCAACAAAACATCAAGAAGTAGCATAACTGCAACTTCATCACCATCACAGTCTCTTCTAATGGCTGCATGCATATAAGGACTAGCGTATAAGCCCTGTGCATGAGAAAATCCAATTATTCGACAAATAACGCCTGCACAATTATGGGGGGCCATACAAACACCCAGCTTACCTACTAAGTCTTCTCTGGTCTTCACATTATAGAAAGTATCCTGCTTGTAAAATCTAACAAGTAATTCGTCTATAAATTGTGTTATTCTTATGAAAACATCGTCCGCTTTTTCATCAGTGCTATCCGGAGAACATGGAAGAAGGATATCATGAGGCATTAACTCCAAAATTTGGTCATCATTAAAAAGTTCATTTCCGTAAACATCTTTATCATATCCCAGTTCGCGTAATTTTTTAACACTGACAAAAATTTCTTTTGGCTTGAATGCAACAACCGGCAATTCAGTTGCATCAAATCTGATTGTCCCGTCTTTATTTACCTGCAAATTGGATTTTGCTCTGAGAATTCCCTTGGCAAGATTCTCAATTTGTTTTCCCGAAGAAGATAATCCTCGCACACCTTTAATCAAAGTCGGTTTTTCATTTTCTTTTAAGTTCAATCTCTCTTTGGCTTTTTGAAAATACTTCTTAATATCCAGAATTTTGTTAGAATAAGTTACCGAATTTTTATGTATATCACAGGGAACAAATCTTTTTTCATCGCATTCACGACAATAATACATTTTCCTTGTTCGGCTCCCGCAGTTCTCACAAACAGGATAAATTGTTTCATTCTTGCAGGTTTCGCAAAAACAAGAAGGAAAATCCGCTTTGATACTTCCAACATTCATCGTTTCATAAACACTCCTTAATCTGCCGCCTTCTTTCCCCACAGGAAATAAAATATTGGGACTACCAGTCAACTTTCTAAGTTTAGCTTTTTCGGGTCTGCCCATTCTTGAACCAATAAAGTCCCCTGCCTTGTCTTTAATAATAAGAGGCTTGGAAAGTTCATTAATAATTTGAAGAGGAGGCATAGAACTGAATGAATGGATTCTAGACTCTAATTCTAAAACTTCGGGTACATCTTTTAGTAAAAGCTCATCATTATTCAATATTTCTAAGTTCAATCCAAGATTCAAAAATAAGATTCTGCTCGTCTCTTTATCTAAAACCACATTTTCAAGGGTAACCTCATGTTCCGCACCCAATAATTCAAGAGCTCTTTTTGCAGCTTGGAATCTTTCTCTCTCTGATTTTGCATAAGGAAAAATAATTTTCTTGCTTACCCTTGAACGTTTTATCCATTCAGCTAATGCAATTAATTCATCTTTGGTTATCTGATTCCAAAAAAAGATAAATTTAGGATTAAGGGGAATATCATTTTCTTTGCTTATCTTAATAGCATCATCTAAAGTTAAGGTAAATGGGTTTGTCTTTTTTTCAATTTCAGGATTCTTCTCTCTTAGGTCCAGTTTCCACCATTCTTCTACATATCCGGGTTTGATTAAATTAGCATTTCTATTTGCCAAATCACTAAAAGGAAATAATAAATCTCCAAGATAAATTATTTCTTCAACATTATTGTAAATCTTCTTAGCTTCTTGTGTTGAATTTAATTTCTTCACACTGCCATCAAATAATTTAACAATTGGGCCATCAATATTGTCGCAAACTGTAGCAACCATTCCTTTAGTGGGCTTTTCTATTTTCAATTGTGTCCCCGTTGCTATAAAATTATCTGTTATTGCCATTGTAGCGGGGTGTACTGATGCTGCTGAAAAACCGCTTACCCTTCCACGCCCATATCTAAATCTAAACCCGCCGCTTTTGGAAGGATGTCCAAAGACAGGCCTTCCTGCAACCAAATCTTTGATATAAGTCGGCCTCTTGTCATCTTCAGATTTTACTTCTACTATTGCATTTCTTTTTTCATGAAGTTCAATATACTCTTTCAAAAAATCAAATCCGGTAGAAACAAAACCCTTACTCTTGACTCCTTTCAAAAGCCGGAAACCCTTCGCAGCTTTTTGTGCAAGTCCTTCTGAAAAAATCAGGCACATTCCTCCACGAATGAAATTTGTATCAACCCTTGGAAGATTCTTGTAATTTGAAACTTCCTTGCTTTCAGTAGGTTCTCCTGCAATTTGTATTGGCAAATTTTTAGCGAGAAATTCTATCTCCTCGTCAGTAGGCATATATTGAAGATTTGAAATACGTTCATGATAATCATGATTTTCGGTTACATATCTTTTTACTTCTCCTTCAGTGGGATCATATTTAGCATAGCCAAATAACTCCCTTAAATAATCAATTAACATTAGCACAACACAGGAAGCAGTCGTTCCGGCACTCCTTATTGGTCCGGAAAAATAAGCTGCAAAATATTCTTTTTCATCTTTCGTTTTAAGAAGTTTTAATCCTGTGAAACCTTCGATAGGAGAAGAAACTACGCCAAGAGTTGCATATGCAAAACCTATTCTTATTCCAGCCTCAATGGCTTCAAGCAAAGTAGAAAATTGGCAAAATTTCTGCTTAGAAACTTCTTCGGCAATTTTGAATGCAACAGCAACATCCAGCTTTCCATAATCTTTTTCTAATTCCAGAATTCTTTTTGCAATCCCCGAACCTTCCATCTGCGGATAAATTGTAGATATCAATCCTACAACTTTTTCAGCCATGTTTTTTGCAAGAGGACTTTCAATTTTGTTAATTGGGTCTAACCCCTTCTCTCTCGCAATTTCTGCAACAGAATAAGCCTCCTTTATCTCTTTTTCAAAATCCTTGAAATATTGTAATGTGCTCATGCAACCTTTTCCAAAAGTTTATTTAATTCTCTAAAATCAGAAATCATGGGAATTTTTTTCTGTTTGGCATATTCCTCAAGTCCATGGTGAGGGTTAAATGCAATAGGAGCTCCAACCAATTCAAGACATCCGATGTCCCCAGAAGTATCACCAATGTAACAAGTTTTAGATAGGGGGATTCCAAATAGAGCAGCTGCATTGATTAACAAATCAGATTTATTTTGATAATCAACGTTACTTTCTCCTTTTCCGGTAAATAATCCTGATTTAATTTCCAGGGTTTGTGCAATCCAGTAATCAAAATGGAAATCATCTGCAATTCTTCTTGCAACTAAATCAATTCCTGCGGAAATTATGGCTTTTTTCAATCCATTTGAATTTGCAAAAAATTCTTGAAATCCGGGAGAGTAAGGTATTGGAAATAAGACTTCTTCAGCATCAGACAATTTTTTCCCTTTTAGGATGTTAACTTGAGCTTGAAACCAAGAATGATAATCTTTCTTTCCATAATATTCTTTTACAAAAGAAAACCACTTCGTTCTTTCTTCGTCAGAAAGAAATTCTGTTAAGGCATCCCAACTTGAAGAAAAGTCTCCATGGTTATACTGGACAGCCGTCCCATCCATATCCGTAACTAATAGATTTATACCCATTTTATCTTTCCTCAAAATCAAGAATCTTGACTGCCCCCGTCTTTAAATTTACAATTGGAACCTTACAGAAGTCTGGTTGATTTCCCATTTTCTCTTGGAAAGGGGTTAAGTCTTCCCATGTTGCTCCAGAGATAATTAAAGTATTATTGTAAAAAGTTATTCCACATTTGTGTGTATGCCCCGAAAAGAAAATATCGGGGACCTTGTCTATTACAAGAGGATCTTCATCAAGGGGAAAATATTGGTTTGAAGAATGAGTTGGAGCAAGGTGTCTGTTCATTAAAAGATAAGTCATAATTTTCTCCGGAGCATTTGCTGCACGGGCTTGGATAAGTGAAGGAATATTATCTGCATAATAAAAATATGAAAAACCATGATACATCAGGACATCAATTCCAGAAAATCCATTTTTTCCCCCAATGTTGACCGTGCAGGGATTTGTTGCAAGCATTACATTATCTAAATCATAAAGCGGCCATGCATATTTTTTGTCAAAAAGAGGTTGCGGTTCCATAAGTCTTACACCATCATGATTTCCAGGATTAATTATTATAGTAATATCTTTCCTTATTTTGCCAAACAATTCAGAAATTCCCTTATATTGATCTTCTAAATTTACAACATCAAGATAACTTTCTTGTTCCGGATAAACTCCAACTCCTGCAACAATATCGCCTATGACAAATAAATACTTTATTTTGCTAACTTCAGGGGTATTAGGGATTTTGCCATTAAGGTAATCTATAAATTTATTGAAACTGGTTTTCAAAAATAATTTGCTTCCATAATGAATGTCTCCAATGAATAAGGCATATTCTTCAAAAGGGGATTTTTTTCTTTCGGGCAAAGTTGAATCCGGAAAAATAAAATCATTTGCAAATATTATTTCTTTATTTCCAGAACCAGAAACTCCAATAACAGAATCAAGGGTTATTTCTTCCGCTCTTTTGAATAGTTCTGGTTTATTTTGATTGATTAAAACTCTCACAGTTCCAGTTAAGTCTTCAATAGATAGTAGAAGATTTCCATTTTTTGTTTCTCTCTTATCGGAAACCATTCCAATTATTGAAATCCCCTGCCGGTCTCCGGAAATCTTATTTATTGATACAAGATTTTTCAAATTAGAATGGGTTTGTAAAATAGTTTTCATTTTAGAAAGTCTGTTACGAAAGTAATTTGTAAAACTGTCAACATCCACCTTTTTATTTGAATTTGTAGGGAAGGAGGTAACTTTAACTCCTAAAAGTTTCTTCTCTTCTTTTATTTCAGTCTTAGTTTCAGGTGTAGAAATCTCTTTGGATATTTCCAATTCCAATCCAAGCCGAATTCTTAGTTTTTCAAAGCTCTTTTGTTTATCATCTAGAGTACTTGGAGAACCAAACTGTTTTATGCTTTCAGTAAAAACTTTCTTAGTTATAACTTTTTGATGGGTATTTTCTTTAATTTGTTCTATCATTAATCTAGCTGCATCAAAATCGGTTGCTTCGCTAATCAAATTAAGAACCTCCTTATCTAATAAAATTCCACGATCTAAACAAAAGTTCAAAATTTCTTTTTGGTCCATTTTTAATATAAAAATTGAAGCGATTCTCGAATAATCTCTTTTGCCTTGGCTATAATTTCGTTAGTTATTGCAAGTTTGATTTCTCTCATCCTCCCCCCCCTTCCTTTTGAAATAACCCTTACATTTATGATTCCGAGCATGTCAAATTCTTGAATTATGTCGCTAACTCTTCTCTGAGTCAAAACTTCTAACTTATTTTTTACACAATCTTTGTAATAATTATAAACATCTCCCGTAAAGAGAGGTTCAGAAGACTTATTTCCTGAATTTTTTCTCTGCTCTGTCAATTGGATAATAGAATGTAAAACATACTGGAATTGTTTTGGTTCAGAAGTTATAACATCTAAAATTTTATCTTTTTCAATCTTATTATTTGCTTCATCTATATGTTTTAACAAAATTTTGTTGGAATTTTCTCTTTCAGCCAATTCTCCAGCCACTCTCAGCAAATCTAACGCTCTTCTGGCATCTCCATGCTCTCTAGCAGCATAAGCTGCACATTTAGCGATAACGCCATCCTGTAAAACTTCATCCTTAAATGCAAATTCGGCTCTCTTCTTCAAAATATCCTGTAATTGTAGGGCATTATAGGGTGGAAAGATTATTTCTTCCTCAGAAAGTGAACTTCTTACTCTTGGATCTAATTCATCTAAAAAAGTTAGATTATTGCTGATTCCTACAACACAAATTTGTGTCTTTGAAAGTTCCGAGTTTAACCTTGTCAGATTATATAGAAAATCGCTTGAAATTTTCTTGACAGCTTGATCAATCTCATCTAATACTAAAACCAGAAGTTGTTTCTCAGAGTCTATAATCTTTATGAATCGATTATAAACTGCTTCTGTAGGTAAACCCGTATCGGGAACTTCTCCACCTAATTTTTTTATTAATTCTGCTAAAATTCGATATTCTGTATCAGACACCTTCCTTAATTTGCAATTTAGATATTCAATTCTTAACTTAAAATCTCCATTTCTTGTAAACCTCTTTAGTAATTCATCACTAACAAATTGAATAGAAAGAGTTTTTCCTGTACCCGTTTTACCATAAAGAAATAGGTTGCTGCTCTTTTCGCCTCTTAATACTGGAGCAAGAATAGATGCTATTTGTTTTATTTGTTCTTCCCTATGAGGTATTTCTTCAGGTTGATAATTATTTTGCAAATAAGTTTTATCTTTGAAGATAGTGTTCTTATCGAAAGATTCAAAAATTTTATCTAATTCTAAGGACATCTGTCACACTCTTATTTCCAATGGAAACATTATTTAATTTCATTTTATATACGTGAAAGATTAAATCAATTATATAAAGGATTATAACTACTATAAAAGAAAAACACCAGTGTTTCTAATGGAAAAATAATTTTAATAAAATAATTTAAAATTCTAAAGTTAATAATTAATTATAATAATTTTATAATTTAATCAATAATATATATACTATATAATATATATTTTTTTAAATAAATAATATAATAATAAAATCAATTTTTCTTTTTTAAATACTTCTATTAGAAATGAGGGGGTGGGAGTCCCAATGGATAGAACTTTATAAGAATAAGAAAAGAGTTCTTTCATTCTAAAGAAATATACATTATTTCATAGAAAAGTTTATATATTATTTACTTTTAATTTCCTCATGCAAGAAAAAAATCCTTTTGGAACTATTGTCGGCAAGATGATTGTTACAAAGGAAGGTAAAAGATTAGGATTTGTTAAGGATATAACCTTCGAAACAAGATCTGGTGAGCTTATTAACGTCGTTGTTAAGGATTCTACACCTTATGTAAGGAATTTAAACTTAGAAAGAGCAAATAATAGTGATTTACTCATTCCTTATAACTCTATAATTGCAATAGGCGATTTTGTAATTGTTTCTGAAGAAGATCTCGTTTAAAGTCCTTTTTTTCATCTAAACGACTATCCAAAACTTTAAAAAACATCATTATTACTATTTATCATGAGAGCAATCGGTTTTAATTATAAAAAAATAAGCATAGAAAAATTGCCTTCTAATGATCTTGAAGGTGTAAAAGTTAATGCTAATATAGATATATCTGAAATAAGCTCGGTTAAGCCTGTAGACATCCTAAAATCTAAAGAGGAGCTTGTGGCAGTTCAATTTACTTATGTTGTAAGTTATGATCCTGATTTTGCTAAATTGGTGTTTTCAGGGAACATAATTCTCGAAATTGAACCTAAATTAGCCAAAGAAATTCTTAAATCCTGGAAAGATAAGAAGGAAATGCCAGAAGATTTTAGGGTATTTGTCTTTAATATTATCTTAAGAAAGTCCAATTTAAAGGCTCTTGAATTAGAGGATGAAATGAATTTACCCCTTCATATTCCGATGCCTTCAATCCAAAAAGAAGACATGAAGAGTACAAATTAACGAATAGACTTTTAAAATCAATAAACCTCTTTTTTATTATGAAGATATCTAAAGAAAAGAGGGATAAGATTTCTGAACAAATTTTAGCTTTATTATTCCAAAATTCTCCAAGGTTGCTATTTACCTACCACATTGCTAAAGAAATTGCTCGAGATGAAGAATTTGTCAAGGAACTTTTATTAGATTTGAAAAATAAGGGACTAATATCTGAAGTGAATAAAAATCCCCAAGGAATTTCATATAAAAAAAGAGCTAGGTGGAAATTAAGTGATAAGGCCTATGCTGCTTACAAAAAACATACTTCATCTTAATTAAATTTTTATACTATTAATCGATTCTTCTTAGATGGATCCTCTTAAGGAAGCTTTTAGAAAAATAAAAGAAGATATAGACCTATTGAGAAGTGAGATTTTTTCTTTAAATCAAGAGATTAAGAGGGTAAATGATAAATTAAATCTTAAAGAGATTCCAACACATAACCCTCAAATACCCGCAGAAATTAATGCAAGTCCAACAGATACATCTCCCCTTAAGTCCTTAAAACCCCAAAATATACCTTTTTCCACTGGAAATGAAGGGGTTCCAACAGACCAACAGGCAAACCAACAGGCAAACCAACAGAT